>PIVZ01000339.1 GCA_003354045.1 bacterium | reverse complement strand
GATCGACGACGAGGATCTCGTCGATGATGCCGAGCTCACCGCGCAGCTCTCGCAACAGAGAGGAAATCCGCTGCCCCTCGTTAAAGGTTGGAATTAGAACCGATAGCTTCACGCGTCTCCCGGCACGCCAGTGCCATCCGCGCGACAACTCCTCGCCGATGATGCCAATTCGGCAGGCACCGATCCGCCCTGCGCAAAGCCGATGCTGGAAGTTCCGACGAACGCCGCGCGGACAGCGGCACTCTCGAGCCAGCCTTACGCCAGGCACGGCGGTCTTTCCACCCCCTGTTGCTTTCCGCTTTGCTGGCCGAGCAGCGGCTGGTAGCATCCGCCAATGGCAAGCAGAGAGTGGTTCGCCGTCGCGGCTATCGGCCGCGACCGTCCGGGTATCGTCGCCGACCTGAGCGAGTGTGTCTACGAGTGTGGCTGCAACCTCGAGGACGCCAGCATGACCATGCTGGGCAGCGAGTTCGCCACGCTCATGCTGATAAGTGGGCGCGGCGAAGACCTGCAAAGCCGTCTATATGAGGCCACCAAGCGTCTCGAATGGGAACGGCGCCTTACTGTGTTTCTCAGGCCTCTGGCCGAAGAGCCCGACCAGCTCGCGGGGCCATCGCCGCGGAAATATCGCCTCTCTGCCGTGGGTGTAGACAAAGCTGGCCTGGTCGCGAGGGTCGCGCGTTGTCTCGCCGATTTCGACGTGCTCATTACGGATCTTCGAGGTTCAGTCTCGCACGTTCCGCAAAGCGGCACCCCGCTCTACACACTGGCAGTGCGCATGTCGGTTCCCACGTCGGTAGATGTCGAGGAGCTCGGGCGCGCCCTCGATGCCATCGGTCGGGCGCTCGATGTCGAGGTGTCGCTGGAGGCAGACGCGGGCGAGCTCGACTGAGAAACCTGCGGACGGCTCCGGAACCGCCCGCCAGCCGCGTATTGCTGTCATGACCCACCGGCCCTCGTCGGCGCCGGCCACAGACCCGGTAGCAACTCAGCCGAGGCGGCCAGGCCGGAAGAGAACCTTCCCCTGAACGACCACGAACTCGTCCCTGACGAACAGACCGACGGCGCGGTCGAGAACGTCCGCCTCGAGCTCGCGGCCCTTGGCCTTGATCGTCTCGACCGTGTCTTCACCGACCTGAATGTTGAATACGTCCTGGAGCACTATCGGGCCCTCATCGAGATCCTCGGTGACGATGTGTGCGGTGCACCCGCACACCCTTACGCCCGCATCATAAGCCTGCTTGTAGGCGTTGGCGCCGGGGTAGTACGGAAGCAGCGACGGATGGATGTTCAGAATGCGGCTCTCGTAGGCGTTGACGATGCTGGCCGGCAAAATCTGCATGTAACGGGCCAGCACGACCAAATCGGGCTCCAGCTCGGCCAGTTCGCGCGTGAGGAACTCCATGTGCGCGTCCTTGTCGGTGGACGGGAAGTAGCGAAAAGGGATCGCATAACGCTCGGCCACGGAAGCCGCGTCCTGATGATTGGAGAGCACCATGGCCAGGTCGGCATCCAGTCGCCCCTCGTGATGCGAGGCGGCCAGAGCCTCCAGACAGTGGGCCTCGCGCGAGACGAGGATCGCTAGCCGCTTGCGAAGGCGCTCGCTGTGGAGGCGTACCGTCACCTCCATATCGAGCTCTCCACCCATGGCCTTGAGGTCGAGAATGAGCTTGTCGAGACTCAGTCCGAGGTCGCCGAGATCGACCAGCATGGTCATGATGAAGAGTCCCTCCATCACAGTCTGATCGGTCTTCTCGATGTTGACGTTGTGCTCGGCCAGGTAGGTCGAGAAACGCGACACCACGCCTTTCTGGTCCGTTCCGATAACGGAGATCACCGCTGGACTGACGGTTGCCATCGCACGGCAATCTAACGGTGCCGCCAGCGACCGGCAAGCAAACCGGGGCGCTGGCGCAAAGAAAAGCGACGGGAGCGGGTCCTTCAACAGGCTGCTGACAGCCCGTGGAGAGTAGGACGGACGACTAAGGGGTGCTTGGAGAGTGTGCTGGCAGGGTGTGTCTAGAAGGGGTTCAACTGCGAAAGGGGCGAGGCGGAGGAGAGCGCCCGCTCAGGGGACTCTCCTCCGCCTCCAGGGGCCCAGCGGCACCGCGCGAAAGGAACGCCGCTGGGAGGGGCTAGCGGATGTGACCGCGCCAACCGCGACGGTCGTATATACGCTCGCGCCTGAGCTGGTGCGGCCGGCACCTCGATGCACGTGCAAAAGCTCGTTTCTTCAACTTCCGCAGCCCCGAGCGAATGTAGCCCGGGTCGAGCATCAAAGCGGTACAGATATTCTCAAACGAGAATGGCCAGTCCGTGTCGTCGCTCGCAACCCAACGATCGACTTCGTGGAAGCGACGGCGCTGCCACGGAACCGGCGAGTTGAGGCCTCTTTGGAAAGTCACCAGCGCGTCTTCCAGAATCGCCAGCATCAGGCGATTGGATGGGTCCCGTGTGAGGTCGCACGCCTCCGTATCGACTAATGGCACGCTAGCAGTGGCAAGATTGGTCTGCATTGTCCTCGTCCTCCTAACCTTTGCTTGATCTCTCACTTTGGAGTTCCCTGCCTTCCTTCTTCTTATGGTACAGGTTACCGGGGCTTATCCTTTATGTTCAATAAGACTGACCGCCAGGTGCAAACAATTTCTCACTCCAATTCAAAACGCGCCAAACTCCTTATACTAAAGCTTTTTCCGCTAGAACCCGCTGTGACCACGATGACCGGCCCTTACTTCAAAGAGTCCGACCTGGAGGAATGACAGCGGACTACTGATAATCGGCTAAGCCTCAGTAGGGTGAACGGTCCTCATTGCCCATCGCTGCCCGGCCCCCACACGCGCCTGCCACCTCGGTTGCCCACTGCGCTCACGATGCCCGCAATCCTCACGCATACGCGCAGCCAGCGGCCGCCGACGTTGAGGTACGGAATCCGCCATGGTAAAAATGTCCCGTGAGGAGTTGTGGGGACCGCCGTGCGGTCCAATGGAAGGGGAATAAGGGGAAAGCCCGAACATGAAGCGTCGATTTTTCAGGCTCGCGTGGCCGTGCCTTGCGGCCGTGTTTATCTTGCTGCCCCTGGTTGACCTGACGGCAGCGCTGTCTTCCCCACTTCCGTCGTCTCAGCCGACTGTAGGCGCACTGCTCGAAGAAGCGGATCGCTGCCTTCGCGCGGCCGAGCACCACCAGCCCGGCGACCGCCAGATCGCTCTATACCGCAAAGCCGAGGGCTTGGCGGAGCAGGCTCTCGTCCTTTCACCTGAGTCGGCGGACGCGCACTTCGTCCACTTTGCCGCGCGCGGTAGCCGCTTTCTTGCCGATGGGCCGAGCAAGTCGCTCTTCCAATTGCCCGCGCTCAAGAAGTCGCTGGCGCGAGCAATCGAGCTCAACCCACGGCACGCGCATGCCCTGGCCGCACAGGGCGGAATGCTCATAGACCTCCCCTACCTTCTCGGCGGCGATCCGCAGCGGGCCAAGCGCTACCTGGAACGCGCGATCGAGCTCAACCCGACGGGCCCGGGGACACGGATCTCGATGGCCAAGGTCCTCCTCTACGAGGGAGACAGGGAGGGCGCACGCCATAACCTGCGACTGGCCGGCCACTATGCCTGGCTGAGTCGCCGTCCAGAGGTGCTCACCCGCGCGGACGAGATGCTCGCCGAACTCGAGCGCTGAACGCGGGCTGGACACCGGCCACTCAATGCCTGCTGACTCTGCCGGCTTCGACTCCCTGATCGAACTGATGAAACGCCTCAGGGCTCCCGGCGGCTGCCCCTGGGACATCGAGCAGACCCACGAGTCGCTCCGACCCTACCTGATAGAGGAGGCCTACGAGGTACTCGAAGCCCTCGACACCGGCTCCGATGCAGATCTGTGCGACGAGCTCGGCGACGTTTTGCTGCAGGTAGTCTTTCACGCCCAGCTCGCCGCCGAGCGCAACGCGTTCACCATTGCCGATGTGACCGAGGCCCTGCGCGCCAAGCTCGTAAGGCGCCACCCCCACGTGTTCGGCTCCACGAAGGCCTCTTCGGCCGAGCAGGTAAAGGCCAACTGGGCCAAGATAAAAGCTGAGGAAAAGAAAGGACGCTCGCTGACGGGGGCGCCACCATCGATCCTGGACGGCGTCCCGCGCGGCCTACCGGCCCTCACCCGCGCCCACCGGGTGGGCGAGAGAGCCGCCGAGGTGGGCTTCGATTGGCCCTGTGCCGAGGCGTGCCGCGAGAAGGTCAGCGAGGAGCTCGCCGAACTCGACGAAGCCGCCTCCGATGGCGACATCAAGGCCGTGGCCGACGAGCTGGGAGACCTCCTGTTCGCCGTTGCCAGCTACGGGCGACTGAGCGGGCTCAATGCCGAGACGGTGCTGGAAAGGGCTTTGGGCCGCTTCGAGGCACGTTTTCGTGCCGTGGAGCAAAGCCTGGCAGAGAGCGGAAGCAGTGTGCACGAGGCCGACAGCGATACGCTCGAGGCCGTCTGGCAAAGAGTCAAGAGAGGCCTCGCGGCTAGCGGCGCCGGCGACGAATGACGCCCCCGATCTCGACCATTTCCTCACTACCGAGCCACCTGGCGGCGAGCACGTAGACCACGAGGCCGACGCCGCTGGCAGTCAATACCTCGACCAACGCTCCGGCCCCCGGGGCGAGCATATCGAGCGTACGCATGCACCCGACCACGGCCACTGCCATGAGAGCAGAGGCCGCGACATGGCGGCCTCCCGACATCCACAGCGGCATCGACAACAGGCCCGGCAACTTCCTGTGCAATAGCAGCATCAGGATGACGGCGTTGACGGCCGCGGCAATGCCCGTGGCCAGCGCCAGGCCGGCGTGCCGCAGGTCCACTATCCCGAACCAGTTCCAGAGGTTGGCCGTCACCGCGGCGCCCCACCATGGGCTGGACGTGTCGGTCGGCCCCATCAACGCCACGTCGAAGAAGATGTTGACAACCAGAGCGAGCAAGGCCGCATAGACAGGCACGCGCGGCTTCTCGAGGGCATAGAAGGCGGCGACCAGGATGCGAACCGAACCGACGGCGATGAGGCCGGGCACATAGGCGCGCAGCGCCCACGCCGTCATCTCGGTATCGTGGGCCGTAAAGCGGGCGCGCTCGAAAAGCAGCTCGATGATGGCGGGCGCCAGCAGCCATAGCCCGACCGTGGCCGGTATGCACAGCGCCCACGTCAGACGCAGCCCGTGCGCCAGACTCTCGGCCATCTGCCCCATCTGCCCGCTCTTGGCCTGCCTGCTCAAGCTCGGAAGAGCGGCGGTGCCGACAGCTACGGCCACTATGCCGAGCGGGAACTCGAAGACGCGGTCGGCGTACCAGAGGTAGGAGACGCTGCCCGCCGGCAGCAACGAGGCGAACACTGTGGCCACCAGGATATTGATCTGATAGACGGCACCGCCCAGAACCGCCGCCCCCACCAGTCGCCTCACCCTGCGCACGGCAGGATGGACAACGTTCAGCATCATGCGCGGCCGCATTCCCAGTCGGTGCAGCGCCGGCCACTGCACCAGGAACTGCGCGGCCCCTCCCACCAGCACACCCACCACCAGGGCGAAGACCGGGGGATCGCAGACCGTCGACAAACCCAAGGCTGCAGCAATAATGCAGCCGTTGAGTAAGATGGGCCCGTAGGCCGGGTCCGCAAAATTGCG
>PIVZ01000919.1 GCA_003354045.1 bacterium | reverse complement strand
CATCAATGGCAGCTCTCAAATTACGATAGAAGGACCGGGACCGTTGACCCGAATTGTTACCTCTCCAGCCAGTGTGACTCTGAACCCAAGAGGAACTCGACAATTTAGTGCTGCAGGGTATGATGCGAATGGTACTCAAATTCCAGTTCTAACCTTTACCTGGACAGCGACGGGTGGCTCCACGACCCAGGCAGGATTCTATACTGCGGGAGATACCCTTGGAGCTTTCACGATAACGGCCTCTGCACAAAGCATCAATGGCAGCTCTCAAATTACGATAGAAGGACCGGGACCGTTGACCCGAATTGTTACCTCTCCAGCCAGTGTGACTTTGAACCCAAGAGGAACTCGACAATTTAGTGCTGCAGGGTATGATGCTCAAGGGAACCCGGTTCCCATCACCCCCACATGGACGACCACCGGTGGCGAAATTACCCAAGGAGGTCGATTCACCGCCACCGAAACCGGCAGCTTCCAGGTTATCATTGACCAGAACGACCAAGAAATGCCCAGCGAACCGGTGACCTACACCGCCACCACCGAAGGTGACTTCACCGTCACCGCCGCGCTCGCCGGCAGCGCAATCACCGGGCAGGCGGGTGTACACGTGGGCCCTGACAGCGACGGCGACGGCGCCACCGACACTGGCGAAGGTGCGGCGCCCAACGAGGGCGACGGCAACGGCGACGGTGTGCCCGACGCCGAGCAGAGCACTGTCACCTCCCTGCCCACGGCCACGGGGACCGGC
This sequence comes from bacterium, assembly GCA_003354045.1. Lineage (GTDB taxonomy): Bacteria > Desulfobacterota > Binatia > UBA1149 > CAITLU01 > PIVZ01. Next base: position 648 of record PIVZ01000919.1, on the reverse strand, counting down.
TATGTGACGGTGGTGACGGGCTGTGCCGACCAGAAGGTGAGCACCCGCAGCGAGGCTTCGCAAGGACCGCAGGATGCCCGGCACGACTACCCCCTCGGAGTGCTGGGTCTGACCCTGCCCTGCGCCACGGCCACTGTCACCGTCTACCTCCACGGCGTTGACGACCTAGGCGGGCTCAAGCTGGGCAAGTACGGCCCGGCCACACCCGGCGATCCGGCCACGACAACCTGGTACGAGCTGCCCGGAGTCACCTTCGCTACCACCCAGGTGGGCGGGCAGACCGTCGCCACCGCGACCTTCAACCTCGTCGACGGCGAGCTCGGCGACGCCACCGCCGCCGACGGCCAGATCATCGACCCGGCAGGAATCGCTGTGCCCGTTCTCAGAGTGCCGGTCGTGGCACACTTGGAAGGAGTGGGCGGCTCGGTCTGGCGTTCCGATCTCGCCATCTCGAATCCCTCCGGCCGTAGCTTGACCGTCGAGCAGATCTACCGGCCTTCCGCTGACGAGGAGATGCTCACCATTCCGGTGATCCCACCTCATGGCACGCTCTTCGTCGAGGACGTCGTGCAGGCGGGTTTCGGCGCCGGTGAAGGCCGTGGACCCCTGACCGTCTCGACCCCCTCCGGCGGATGGCCGCCGACGGTG
>PIVZ01000918.1 GCA_003354045.1 bacterium | reverse complement strand
TGCCGGGAGGAGCTTCTTCCGGGGTGCCTTGACATTGGCGACAAGTCTTTTATGATGACCGTGTTAGACACGCTCAGGCAAGGGTCTTCCCGCGCTCGAAGGCAAACGCCCCGCGGACGCGGCCCAGCCGAGATCCAGGAGATATCAGAATGGCACGCAGGAAGATCCTGATCATGGGAGCCGCCGGCCGCGACTTCCACAATTTCAACTGTCTCTATCGCGGTAACGAAGAGGTCGAGGTCGTCGCCTTCACCGCGACGCAGATCCCCGACATCGAGGGCCGCAGCTACCCGACCGAGCTCGCCGGCGAGCTCTACCCCAAGGGCATCCCCATCGAGGCGGAAGAGAACCTCGGAGTCCTCATCACCGAGCTGGAAGTCGACGAGGTCGTCTTCTCCTACAGCGACGTCACCCACGAGCACGTCATGCACGCGGCCTGCTTCGTGAACGCGCTGGGACCGGACTTCAAGCTGATCGGCACAAGCACGACGATGATCGAGAGCACCAAGCCCGTCATCGCCGTCTGCGCCACGCGCACGGGCTGCGGCAAGAGCCAGACCACCCGCAAGGTAATGGAGATCCTCTCCGACATGGGCAAGAAGGTCGTCGCGATCCGTCACCCGATGCCCTACGGCGACCTCGCCAAGCAGGCCGTCCAGCGCTTCGCCAGCCTCGAAGACCTCAAGAAGCACGACTGCACCATCGAGGAGATGGAGGAGTACGAGCCGCACATCGCCGCGGGCAACGTGATCTACGCCGGCGTCGACTATGAAGCCATCCTCCGCGAGGCCGAGAAGGAAGCCGACATCATCCTCTGGGACGGCGGCAACAACGACACGAGCTTCTACCTGCCGAACCTGCTGATCACGGTCGTCGACCCGCTCCGTCCCGGCCACGAGGTCAGCTACTATCCGGGCGAGACGAACCTGCTGCAGGCCGACTGCATCGTCATGAACAAGATCGACTCGGCGTCGCTGGAGGACATCGAAGAGGTCCGCGCCGCGATCCGCGAGCTGAACCCGGACGCGGTTGTCATCGACGGCGCGAGCCCGGTGACGGTCGAGGATCCGGAGATCATCGAGGGCAAGGAAGTCCTCATCGTCGAGGATGGCCCGACGCTGACTCACGGCGAGATGAAGATGGGCGCCGGCATGGTCGCCGCCCTGAAGCACGGCTGCGAGCCGGTCGACCCCAGGCCCTACCTGGTCGGCAAGCTGGAGGACACCTTCGAGCAGTACCCCGAAATCGGCATGTTGCTGCCCGCGATGGGCTACGGCGACGAGCAGATCAAGGACCTCGAGGCGACGATCAACGCAACTGACTGCGAGGCCGTGGTCATCGGCACGCCCATAGATCTGCGACGTGTAATTGACATCAAGCACCCCTGCACGCGCGTG
>PIVZ01000338.1 GCA_003354045.1 bacterium | reverse complement strand
GCGCGGTGAGTTCACCGATCGCCTCGCGCCACTTGTCATAGGCGACTCCCTCGGCCCCTTTGATACCGCGCCCCGGCCAGCCCATGGCTTGCACGCGATCGACGAAGTGCGATGCCCACGCGCGCGGCGGTTGGCGGCTCGGCAGGTCGCTGAGTACTTCGCAAAGCCCCGCTATACGCTCGGCGAAGGCGACCGCACCGACCTTACATGCTCGCTCGTGTATCCCGCCCGGCCCCATGAGCGCCACGGCGGTGCGGTTGTCGTTACGCAGATCGGCCTCGATGAGCGCACGCGCCTCGTGCTCCTCAGTGGCCCGAGTGTCGTCGGCGCGCCTACGCGGGTAGGGCGCAAGCAGGACCCGGCTTGCCAGCGTAAAGCCGTTGTCAGCCGGCTGTAGCTCGAGGATGTCCAAGGCGTGGGCGATGAGCGGGTAATCCGCGAGCGCAGGGGCCTCGGCCAGATCGAAGGGACGCGTGTGCCGGCTGCCGCCGGGGAGAACCGCCTGCGGATCGAGCTCGGCCGTGAGCCTGCGCTCGAGCAGGCTCACGTAGTCGGTCATGCCCGCAACGACGATCCCGACGCGGCACTCGGGCTGCTGCTCGATGTCGGCGCGCACGCGCCGGGCCACCGCCCTCACCTCTTCGCCGCGGTCGGCGTAGCAACGAAGTTCCACTTCCGCCTGTCCCTCATGCAGCCAGGCCGGACATTCGACGGCGATGCCGCGAGCGGCCAGCATTTCATGCAGGCAGACCACCCACGGGTCGAAACGCTCGAAGCCGAGGAACACGACTCGGTCCGTTCCGTCGAGGGTAAGGGTCCCGTCTCCAATCGCCCGGGTAACGCGGCCCGAGAGCTCGGCGGAGGTCAAGTAGCCCGTGTCGCGAAGCCATCCACGGAATCTCCTGAGCCAGCGCCGGAACGCCGCGCAGTCGATCGACAGCGGCTCTTCCTCCCAGACCGGCTCGTGCCACTCGTTGATGCGCGTCCATGCCTCGGCGGCCTGGGCGGCAAGACCGGCCGGGTCGAGCACCTCCGAGCCGATGTCCTCGGTAATTATGTGCTCCCAGAGTACGCGCTCGGCAATCCGTCCGAGCAGCACTTCGCCGGGCAGCGTCTTCTGCCACTGTCCTTCCAGCCACTCGTCAACCCGCTCGATGACCGGGGTCTCGGCAACCGCGTAGCCGCGGTCGGCAAGGAGTAGCGCTACGCGGTTGCGCAGTGCTCGCGCCAGGCGGCGGGTACGCGTGAGCACGGGCGTGCGCGCGCCCGCCCAGTCGATGAGCCGTTCGTCGAAATTGCCCGCAGGGTGCTCGGCGTTCAACGGATCGGTTGGCGAAGCCGTGCAAGCAGGGCGTGTATGCGCGCGGCGTTGACGCCGAGGTCTCCGCGTCCGTCACGCGACTTGGATCGCACGTCGATCTTCACCCCGCCGTCAAACGGACGAACGCGAACGACGACATCGTCCATGAAGTGAAACACGCCCGAGGTCGAGACGGCCTCGATGCGGCCGGTGGCCGGATCGGCGTCCGTCACACGGGTGCCCGGCATCGCGGCCAGAGCGCCTCGGATGCGCTCGAATGCCTCGGCGGGCCGCGCGCGCATTATCAAGTGGTCGAGGTCCGGATAGGCCCGTAGCTGCTGCCGTGCAAAGCGCTCGCCGGGATAGGACATGTCGCGCCCGCGGTTGGCCTCCAGATCTTGGGCGTGAACAAAGAGGGGTGGGTCGTCCAGATCGGTCGTTATGTCGTTGATGCGCGGGAGGTTCCCTGCACGCAGCGCAGGGGCCATGACGACCGCAATCGTAAGTGCGGACAAGACGATGCCGCGCAAGGCGCGCCCGCGCCCACTACGACCGCTCGCCGCTCGAGTGGCGCGAAGGCCGAAAGCCGAGATCACGACGCCGACAACGGCGCACAGCAATCCCAGGCCCATGATGACGAATCCACCGAGCGGCCGCACCGCCCCCAGGAAGGCCAGCGCAACGCCGGCTACCACGAGAGCGGGCGCCACGACGCCGATGGAGCCACCCCAGAGGGCCGCTTTCGAAACGGAGCCGGCTTCGTTCGTTTCAGCCATGCGGCATCGTAGCCCGGCGCCGGACTGCACCACAAACGACGAGCATGAGGGCGCAGGTCGCCTACCCGGCCGCGCCCGACTATGCTCGCATGATGGCTGTGAAATTTGATCTCCCGAAATCATGTCCGCACGTGGCGGTCGTCACGATCGACCGTCCGGAGGCGGCAAACGCCCTCGACCCACCTACTCTCACGCAGCTCGCCGAGGCGTGGCGCCGCATTGCCGCAGACGACGACATCCGCTGCGCGGTCCTCACGGGGGCCGGCGACTCGGTCTTTTGCGCGGGCATGGACATGAAGCGGACCATCCCCGCCGCGCAGAGATTTGCCAAGGGGGAGCGCGTCGATGCCGAGGACTTCGAGGGGCTCCGCAACGTGTCCACGGCGATGCTGGCCGGCTTCGATCTCGCGACCCCCCTGGTGTGTGCGATCAACGGTCACGCCCGAGCCGGCGGATTCGACATGATGCTGGCCTCGGAGCTGCGCGTGGCCGTCCCGCAAGCGACCTTCGCCCTCGAAGAAGTGGCTCTCGGCCTTTATCCCACGGGCAATACCACCGTCTTGCTGACCCGGCAGATCGGTTGGGCCGACGCCCACGAGATCATGCTCACAGCCCGACCCATAGACGCGGAGCGGGCCCTCGATATCGGCCTCATCAACCGCATCGTCGAGCCAGCGACCCTGATGGACGAGGCCCTCGAGCTTGCCGGTGCGATCGCCGCGAACGCGCCACTGGCGGTCCGTGCCACGCGGGCGGGGGTGCGCGAACTGCTGGCCCTGCCGCTGGAACAAGCCTACCAGCGACAGGAAGAGCTGGGGCGCCCGCTCAGAAGAACCGATGACGCAGTCGAAGCACAACGCGCATTCGTCGAAAGACGAAAACCCCTCTGGAAAGGTCGCTGATACTGAGGCACCCTCGAAGTGAGGTCAGAGCAGGCATGGACTACCACGAGGTCTCATCACGACCGCTAAGCCCGTGGCGGCGAGCCAGGGCCGGCGTCGCTCGTTGGCTCGCATCGGCGAACCCGGCCGTGTACCAGTTCCTGTCGGCGCGCGGCAACGGTCATTGGCACGGCGACATTCCCTGGGCATCACCGCGCGTGGCGCTCTCGGAAAGCCGCGTCGCCCTGGTAAGCAGCGGCGGGGTGATCTTGAAGAAACACCCGCGCTTCGACCTACAAGATCCCCGCGGCGACTGCTCGTACCGAGTGATCCCGACCGACGCCGACCTCAGCGACATCATCGTCAGTCACGTCTTCTACGATAGCAGCGCCGTCCGTGATGACGTCGAGGTCATGTTGCCGCTCACCGCCCTGCACGGACTCTGCCGGGAGGGAAAGATCGGCAGCGTGGCTCCGCGGCATTTCAGCTTCAGCGGCGCGATCCCCGACCCGACCGAGCTGGTGACGCGGTTTGCGCCCGAGACGGCCGAGATGCTGATCCAGGACGAGGTGGACTTGGTGCTGCTCACTCCGGCTTGAGGAATCTGTCATCGGTCCGTCGGACTGATCGCCAGGGAAATCGAGAGACGCGGTATCACAACCATAATGGTCACCAGTCTGGCCGCGCTCACTGAAGACTTCGGCGTGCCGCGAGCCGCCTATTTCCCCCACAAGCTGGGCGCACCGATAGGGAAGCAGGGCGACCCGGAGTCGCAACGCAAGGACCTCCTCGCGTGTCTCGAGCTGGTCGGAAGCCTCAGCTGCGGACAGGTCGCGGCCCCCCACGTCTAGCGCCACCCGCCGGCGGCGGAAAGACGGCGGTGTAACTTCGGGCACCCCCCGCATGTAGTGAATGGGCAAGGACGGCTCACTACGTGTACCCGCTAGCAACCCTCGCGACGGTCATTCTGATCGCGCTCGCGCCTCGTGGCGCCACAGGCGCGAACCTATGGGGATTCGATCTCCAACCCCGCGATATACCCATCGGAGCCATCGTGTCCGGCGGCCCCCCGAAGGACGGGATACCGGCACTTGACGAGCCCGACTTCGTGACCGCCGAGAAGGCCGCCTACCTCGATGAACATGACCTGGTCGTCGGCCTGGCCGACGCGAGTGAGGCGAAGGCTTACCCGCTGCGCATACTCAACTGGCACGAAATAGTGAACGACCGAGCCGTGGGGCGGGCGGTCGCCGTCACCTACTGCCCTCTCACGGGCAGCGCCGTCGTCTTCGACCGCGGACAGGGCCAGGAAGAACTCTCGTTCGGCGTCTCCGGCCTGCTCTATCAGAGCAACCTGCTGATGTTCGACCGTACGAGTGAGAGCCTGTGGTCGCAGCTCGCCGGCCGTGCCGTGGCCGGCGCTCGGACCGGCACGCCTCTCGAAGTCGTACCCTCCACGGTGACCACGTGGAAGGAATGGAAGAAGATACACCCCACCACGCGAGTGCTGTCGAAGGCGACTGGACACGAACGCAACTACTCACGCGACCCCTACGAAGGGTACGGCGCAAACTCAGCGCTGATGTTCCCCGTCCACAAACGCGATTTGCGGCTACCGGTAAAGGAGCTGGTGCTGGGCGTCACCGTGGGGGAAACGTCGCGGGCTTATCCGCTGCCGGCGCTCGCCGAGGCCGGCTTTCCCGTGCACGACTCCGTTGGTAACGCGACGATCACGATCGCCGACGTCCATGGACCGGTCAGGCTCGATGACGGGACGGTAGTTGCCGGGACCATCGCCTATTGGTTCGCCTGGGCGGCATTCAACGAAGACACGGAGGTGTGGGGACTGGCCTCGCCCGAAAGCGACGGCAGCGGCCACAGCCTCTCCGACGTATCGGTCTCGGATGTCGCCGCCTGCTGGGACAGCTTTGGCAACTTCTTTCTGGCAGCGGGGAACGGCACACCCTTCGGTGCGGACAGCGTGTTCGTGCTCGGCGGCACGCTTAACAACGTCTCGGAGAGGCCTGTACACCACGTGGTGTTGCTCTACGAGCTGCTGGGCGCCGACGGCGAGACCCTGTACGAGCAGGAGGGGTACAACCGCGCCGCCGAGGCGCTGCTCGACGGCCAGAGCGCGCACTCGACGGAATCTACCTCCGTGCAGCCGATCGCCCCTATGGGCAGCGACACCTTCCGCATGATCTTCTTTTCCGAGGAACTCCCCAAGTTCTCCAGCCAGCGAATCTCCGTAGTCGAAGTGCACTAGTCACCACGCGGCCAGCCGGGATGAGCCGCCGCCGGGACACCGCGAGTGTGTCTCGGGTCAGCCTCCTGACTATCGGGGGCGGGGGCTACGCTTCCAGCGCAGGATCGCGGCGGCCGCCAGGCCGGCTACGCCGGCGCCCAGCAGCACGGGCACGTAGTGGCACAACGCCAGATGGTAGGCGTCCCCTACGGGACACATGAACTGTACCACGAGGGCACCCTGAAGCAGGGCCGCCATGGAGATCAACATGCCTATCTTCACCGGGCTGAGCGGCGCCAGGCGGCGCAACAGGACGAGGCCGACTATCCAGGCCGGAACGGCGATCGCTACGGTCCTGCGTGTGCACGGGAAACCCATGCTCAGTTGGTTGGTAAGGCCCGTCCATCCGGCGCCCCACGGGGCGACACGGACGATCGCCAGGGCCATCATCAGC
>PIVZ01000917.1 GCA_003354045.1 bacterium | reverse complement strand
TGCTCAGCCATCCCCACACGTGCTTGCATCCCACGGGCCCCGGAAAGACGACGCAGTCGCCGCTAAAATCCTCGTACTCTCGCAGGAAGTTCTCGGTCAGCCGCGTGCCGTTCACCCGCAACCGTCCCATGGTGGTCTCCAAAGCGCGACGCGCCAACCCCTGCATCATCGTGTCTAGATTGGTCGTGTCGATGGGGTCTTGCCGGTAGTAGGTCGAGAGCATGTCAACTATGGACACGGCGCCGAAGGTCTGCTCGAGCCAGTCGTTCAGCTCGAAGTCGAAGACTATCGGGACGTAGTACCAGAGAACGCGGTACTTCTCCTCGTCCAGCGCACCGCGCCCCTCCTTCACAGCCTGCTGGGCGTCATCACGTAGAAACTCCATGTACTTGGTGAGCTTCTCGCTGCCGTAGGAAGGAAGCATTGCCATGTAGGCAGTGAAGGTCATTCCGCCCGGATGCGGGCAAGGCCTTGCACGTTTGAGCTCGAAGAGGTCAAGAACCGCATCGGTGGTCCGGTTGGACTCCTCGCAGATCTCGCGCAGGCGGTCAGCGTCGAACTTGTTGCCCGTCTGCTCTTCCAGGAAGCCTATGAGCCTGCGCAGCTCGCCGGCATAGTACCTGTGCGCCTCTGGCGACTCTTCGAAGGGCGCGTCCAGGCGGAGAATCGGGCAATCGGTGTGCTGCTCGAACATCTGATAGCCGATCCGCGAGCTGTCGCACGGCGCGCTTGCCGTGACGATGAAGTCTGCGGTGGGCATCTCGTTCTCGAGCAAGGCTCCGAGCATGAACTTGTCGAGGACGCAGAGCTCCGGGGGGACGCCCTGCTCTTCGGACACGTCCACATACTTCCAGCATGTCTCGGGCGTGCCGAAGGCCATCATCCCCGGGTGGCTCTCGCCGAGAAACGGGTGGACGTCCATTGACAGCAAGATTTCCGGCGTGAGGCAGAACTCGTACCAGCAAAGCTTCTTGGTCCGCTCGTCCATGACCTCGAAGGTCCTCTCATAGTGGTCGATCACGATATCCAAGGCACCGACCGAAAGGTGGCCGTTGGGCACTTCGCCGGACTTGGCCATCTCCAGCATCGGCTTGAACTGCGTCTCCACCTTCTCACGCATGTAGCTCATGGGCAGTGTACTCATTCGTGTTCCTCCATCAGGCCGCGTGTCTCGCGTCGTTCCCAAGTCGCAAGCGCAACCGCTGCACTCAGTGGATTATGGGAGTTGGTCCCACCTGTGACAATCACGCATTGGCGAACGAACACGTCGTCCTGGCGTCGCCGATGTTGTCGATGACACGAACGACACCATTGACGCCATCGACCGGGACGGCCGCGACGATCCGGATGACCCCGATGACCCCGATGACCCCGACGACCCCGATGACCCTGATGACCCCGA
>PIVZ01000916.1 GCA_003354045.1 bacterium | reverse complement strand
GGGGGCGTAGAACTTGTGGCCGGCGACCGTCAGAAAGTCCACTCCGAGCGCCGCAACATCGACCGGAATTTTACCAACGGCCTGGGCGGCGTCGCTGTGGAAAGGAATCCCTCGCTCGGCGCAGACCTTCGCCATCGCCGCGATGGGCTGGATCGCTCCCACCTCGTTGTTCGCGAGCATCACGGAGACCAGGGAGGTGTCGTCGTCGATCGTCTCGGCGAGGTCGGCGGCGCTCGTAACGCCGGTCTCGTCGACGGGCAGGTAGCTCACACGCCAGCCGGCGGTGTCCAGCATCTCGGCGGGTTCGAGAATCGCGGGGTGCTCCACCGCGCTCGTGATCAGGTGCAGCTTGTCCTCCGGAGCGGAGGCCGCAGCGCCGAGCAGCGCTGCGTTGTTCCCCTCGCTGCCGCCGCTGTTGAAGAGGATCTCCTCCGGCCTGCAGTTCAGCATGCCGGCCACCTGGGCGCGCGCCTTCTCGACGGCCTCCTTCGCCTGCCGCCCGAGCGCGTGCCCGCTGGACGGGTTGCCGTAGAGTTCCCGCAGGGCCGGCTGCATGGTGTCGGCCACTCGCGGGTCGACGGGAGTGGTGGCGTTGTAGTCGAGATAGATGAAGTCGCTCATGGGCGGGCTCCCTGGCTGGGGTAACTGCTTGCTGGACTGATACTACCACAGCTCACACCGTGCAAGTATTTCCGACCCCGGGGTGCTATAATTGATAGGCGGTCGGGAGCTCTTCCGGCGCGCAACCCGAATCAGGGATAGGAGGAAGGGATGAGAAGGATCGCTACCGTGCTGCTGGCACTGCTGCTGTCCACGACGACCGCAGGGGCGCTCTGCCAACCGAGCGTCATCCACCTGTTCAGCGAGGAGACTCCGTTTCTCTGCTGGGCAGATGTCGTTCCGGGGGAGACCTTGGCTCTCGACGTGGTGATCTACCTCGAGTACCGGTTCGATCGACTGTCCGAACTCCGGTTCAGGATCCGCGACTGGCCCGAGGATCCGAATCCTGCCGAGGGAAGCATCGTTACACACTGGTTCGCCGACGAGGTGTCCGGGAATCTGCACGAGGGAATCACCCTCGGCTGGGAATCACCGCTCGAACGCGAGCACGACGGCAACTACGGCGGTCTGTTCCATGTGGGACGCCTGGAACTCACATCGCAGAGCGCGGCCTGGCTCCCCGATGAACTGGAGGTGGAGTTCGCGCTGTCGGAGAACGATTTCGTAAACGACTGGGGAGAGGACCTGGACCTATGGCCCGGGATCTTCACGTTTAACGAGGACAACCCCCGAGGCTGCACGGGTTGGATTGCCGAACCTCCCGACTTTCACTTCGCGTTCGGGCGACATTTTCTCCCGATCGACGGAAGGCCTGTACCGCGCACTTTCGACCTCGAATTCGA
>PIVZ01000337.1 GCA_003354045.1 bacterium | reverse complement strand
CAACGCATCCCCGCTGTGGCTGGTCAATACTCCATCGGCCTTGAGAATCAGGCCCTTAGCGCAACCGCCGAATCAGAGTGAACGGGACCCGGAAACGGGCTCCGGCAGGAACAACTCGCGCCGATAAGACATTGACGAGCCACAAGCCCCGCGCATGGCGTGGGACAACGCGGATACTGCAACGTTCGGCGCGACCGCGTCGCTCCCCTACTGGTCGGCGTCTACCTACGCCTGCGTTGCCGGAAACCCGGGACCGAGACAGCCGCGAGGCTACCGGATCGTGAGCAAGACCTCCACCGTGCCGGTCGCTTCGGTCAGCGGCTCCAGGGCCTTACCGATCAGCGTGCCGGCCGCCGGCTTTTCAGGCGCGCGCTTGGCGTAGCCGGGGCGGGAGGCGCTGACCAGCAGGTCGCCAGCTCGGATGGTACCACCCTCATCCGAGACCTTGCAGGGGACGATTCCGGTGATGGCGAGCGGGATCTCCTCCTTCTGCCAATCCTGGTCACCGGCCACGGCGCCTGGGCGAGCGACGATGCCTGGTTTGGTCGAATAGATGCCGGCGACGACGGTGGACTCGGCCGTCTCCGAGAGGGTGAACATACGCCGGCCACTGGAATCGATCGCGATGACGTCTCCGGGTTCGAAGGCGCTACGCGGCAGCGTGACCTTAACGGACTCCGCGAAGTCGGCGCCGCTCGTAAACGTACCGCCGTTGAAGTAACCGGTGCCGGCGTCGTCGATTCGCGCGACGTTGCTTCCGTTGTCACGTACGACGATGGGTTCGAACGCGCCGCCCGAGCCGAGGTCGCCGTGATCGATCAGGATCCCGGTCGCCGTCGTGTCGATGCCGCTAGCCTGGTGATACATGGACAACAGCGTCTGAATGTTATCGACACCCGTACTTTGGCTATGGTTCACCGCGAGCGTTGTCCCCACCATGCCGATGCCGCTCGGGAGGTCGGAGCTAATCGTCGCTCCCGCTGGAGGCGCTGAAAAGCCACTGAGGTTTTGGGTCACCTCGAGGGCCGTATCGTTGCTGCGGGTGACCGTGAGCAAGCCTGTCATGTCGTCTCCGGTGACATCCACATAGTCGTCGTGGCCGTGGCCTTCCTCCAGCCCGGCGTCGCGACGAGGATCGGCCAGCGGGAAGGACACATCGATGCCACGCACAGCCGGCGTACAACCCTTGACGAAAGCAGAGCACTCCACCGCTGAGTCATCGGTCACGAAGATCTCACAGCCGCCTGGTGGAGTCTTTGCGGCCAGCGTGTCCGTCGCCCCGAGCGTGCACTTCTTGAGTTTGCCGTCGCCAAAGCAGGTGCCCTCGTTGTCGAACACAGTGGAAGCTGCTGCTGTTGCCACACCCCATAGGGGGTTTGCGCCGACGTTCTTCGCAGAGACCTGGATCTCGCCGGATTTCGAGTCCACCTTGGCCTTGCATTTCTCGGCGGCTTGGCCGACGCAGGGCGTCGTGGCGCCGATCAAGAGCAGGAGCAGAAAGACGAGCGGACGGACGGGTTTGCCGTCGAACAGTTTCATCATCGTGAGTTCCCCCGAAGGTCAAAGGAGTGCGATCCCAAACCGCACTCGGCCGTTTTCCAGAGCTGACGGATCACATTTTATGATGCCGACGGCTGTGGAACAAGGGGGTCACACCGGCTGGCACATCCGCTCACGCCGCGAGTCGGGATCTCTACCACTCGATTCCCGGACGTGAGCGGGTCTTCTCTGGGCTCCGGTATGCGTTAGCCGGTTCCCAAGTACGTCGACTTACACGACCCCAGCCGCAACGGTGCCGCCTCCTAAAATCTCGACGTCGAAGGCGGCAGAGCCGAAGCAGCCTCAGGGCAGCTCGATCAGTGTCTTCGAGCACGGCTGGCAGAGGAACTTGGCCTTCTTGACCGCAGCTTCATGCCGGCCGAACTGATCGATGACGGCCACCCCTGCTGTCGGATCGAGCTTCGGACCCTTGGTCTTGTAGCAACACTGGTGCGTCTCGGAATCGAGGATCCCGGAGCCGTCCTTGTCAGCTGGAGCGCAGACCACGAACAGCTTCTTGACCTCGACGTCGCTAGTCACGAACTGATCGGCCAGCGACACAACTCTCTTGTCGAACGGTGGGTTCTTGAGGTCCTTGACCTGCCAGCACTGGAAATGATCGAGGCCCTCTGGGACCGCCGGTTCACCGGCGCTCATGCGGATGGTTCCCTGGGTGGTTGCGCCGAAACCCTCGAGCTGGCTTCCGGGACAGCCCACGTACTCGATCTGATAGGTGATGTCGAAGAACGAGTCGACCGCGAAGTCGCTGCCCGGAGGGCCGAGCCGGGTGAGGGTGGTATGGCCCGGGCTTGGTAGACCGTTGTTCGAGCCGGCGGAGACACGCAAGGTGCAGAAATCCGGATCGCCGAAGAGCTCCCCCTGCAGCTGGACCATCTCGGTGTCGAAGTCCTGCACACCGTCGCCGGGCGTGCGGGGACCGGTGTGGACCTCCGTCTGCATCGGCACGAAGAGGGTGCGCGAAAACGTTTCGAGCGCGCCCGTTCCCGTCAGGCTGAGCTCGAGCGTGGATTCGAAGCAATCGACGTGCCCGCCCGGGACGTCCGGGTCCGGGACCTCGCACTCACCCGGCGGAAGCAACTGCGAGCACTCCGCCCGATCGCTGCAGATAAAGTCCTTGTGAATCGCGGCGAGCTCGATGGTAGTGTCGGGGGGAAGCCCGTCGATGATCTCGTGGACCTCGTCCGGGCTGAGATAATCACAGCCGGCGGGCGGCAGCGCGATGGTGCCGGTGCCATCGTCCACCACCTCGCAGGGATCCGCCACAGCGGGAGACGTGATGCCGAGCAGCCCGATTGCCAGCAGTCCGATACCAATGAATCTGAGTCTCTGTCCAAAACTTTGTCTGTAAATCACGTGGGTTTCCTCCGCATGCCCAGGTTCGTGCTCCTGGGTGAGTTACCCCGAAGCATATTTCACCATCTCTCAAAAGTATAGAAAAAAGTCCGCTTTCTTGCGGAGCCGCTAACGGCCTTCCGCTGTCCCAACGCTTCTCCCAGACCCTGATGGGGGCGTGCGTATAGGGCTCAGCGGTGAGCGAGGCACGTCATGACAGACTCACGGACTTTGGTTCGGCCGGATCTTGGCGCACGCACACTACGGGAATCCGATCAGAAGCAGACTCCGGAACCCAATAGGCCGTCGGCGCACTGCCCGCCCGGGCAACCGCAATCGACGCAGGTCGGGCCGAAGAAACCTGGCTCGCACAGTACAGGAGCGGTGCCGAGAATCCCGAGACTCGAGAAGTAGCCGCCCGAGCCATAGGTGTCCGCGTCGAATTCTTGCGCAATGAGGCAGTCAAATATGCAGACTAAGAACCCTGCGTCCCCGCATTCCGCGATGCAGATGTCCACCTCTGCCGGGTCAAAGATGTTGGGATCGAAGGACTCATCGGTGAACATCGGCGAGTATCCGGGGACCTCCGCCGGTATCGGGATGGCAGAGAACAGAATATCGACCGCCGGCACCTCCCAACTCAAACCGAAAAAGGTATAGATGTCTCTGTCACTCGAGTCGATATGAATAAGGGTGCCGTCGCTCGTGGTGAAATCATCGTTCACGTTGCCGTTGTACGTTCCGAACAAACCGTCCACGGTGCCTTCCAGGGACGCCGGCAGCGCAACGCTGAGGTTCAGCCGGCCGCCGGCGGTCGTTGACGACGTCACGTGAAATCGAATCCCGCAAGGCCCCTCCACCTCCACATACTCGTTGGTGACAATCACTTGGCCCCCGCCCCCCGGGAGAGTAAACGGATCCCCGATGAGAACGTCATTAACGAAGATCTGCATGATACCGACGTCACTCGCCTCGATCTCGACGACGTCGTCTTGTAGACGAACCGCCACTCCCCACAGCGAGGTGGTTTCTGGGGTTATTGCCGCATGATTCACGTTGAGTAGCTGTAACTGTAGCGAGTCGTCCACGATCCGTATCGCTTCGAAGATACCCTGGCCCTGGAAGTCGAACCTCTTGCCGTCAAAGGTCGTGTAGTGCGGGTCGCCATAGGCCGCCGCGAACCCGAACGCACCCCCTGCACAACTACTGCCGCAACCGTTGGGGTCACCGCATACCTTGCCGGCACAGTCGGGCACACAGAGCGTCGTGGTGGCAGTCGTCGATGTGGTGGTGGTCGTCGATGTGCTCGTGGTCGTCGGCTCCACGATCTTGACCGCAGGGGCACACAGCTTTGCCGTTTTGAATTTGCGTACCTCTCGCCGCGCGAACTGGTCGATCACCAGGAGCGACTCCGGCGGAAGCACCCCGCCGTCGTCGGGCTTCGGGCACTTGAGTTTATAGCAAATGAAGTCGTCCAAGATGTCGTGGCCTTCGACCCCGGTCGCGGGACCGTTGAACTCCTTAGCGATCTTCGCCACCGGGATACAAAACTCCTTGGCCTTGACCTTCAGCTTACAGCCCGGCTCGAAAGAAAACGGAGGATCCTGTAACGCCGTCAGATCGACCAGGCCCTCAATCGGCTTGCCGTCGTCTCCCAGCACCTTCACATCCTTGATCTTGTAGCACTTGAGGTGATCGTGGAGTTGCTGTGCATCGCCAACCGTGGGAGCCAAGAGAGCAGCTACGACGGCAAGGCTTGCAAGACTCGCCAGCAACGAAGCCCGGAGTCGTCGTTCCGCTGCCACGAACAATGAAAGATCTCTCATGACTGCATCCTCCTGATCGCCTGCAGACGCCAGTACATGACCACCACTCGGCCCTCTCCAGAAGGTCGTTGATGAGGGGTCGGAGAGGAAGGAGGCGGTCCCCGCATTGACTCTACAAGAAAGACGGCCCGTGAGGCAAAGGCCGAGCAGATTCCCGTCGCGAAGGCGTTGGTGCATGGATTCGTAGGGCTGGGACGCTTCTTCGCGCCCCTTACCAGGCGCGCGACGGACGGAAGAGCTAGGGCCTGGTCTCCCGCGAGCGACTGTTCTTGACGGCGGGCCCCCGAATGGCGTAGGATTTTCACCGCGAGCCAGCTGCACCCACGCCTCCGGCTCTCTTTAGTACGACAGTGATGCGGCATTAGTGCCGCCGAAGCCCCGCGTGGGAACAGTGGCCGAGTGACGTCGGGCCCGGTTCGAATCGAGCCGGCCCGTGCGTTGACAAGCAACTGAGCTGCTTATCAGCGTAAACGGACACAATGTGTCGAGAACTCGTACAGAAATGGCGCGTTGGCCGGGAGAATCAGCAGCCATGAAAAACTTATCCGTCCTCGTTCGTCCCTTGTTCGCAATCATTGCCTTGGCGATAGCCTTCGGAGGTTTCGCTGGAGCGGCTCGGGCTGAGTCGGACGAGAACCACCAAGTCTGCTACAAGATCAAGGATTCCACGAAGCTCAAGGCTCTTGCCGAGGCCTACACGCCCCGGTTTGGCGAGAAGGCCGGCTGCAAGATGAGCAAGGCCGCACTTCTTTGTGTACCTGGGCACGTCGAGACCACGGAGGCGACCGATGACAAGGTGCCGGTCTCGGCGCGTGGCGAGGGTGAGGAACTCACCGACAACGAGAGCATCTGTTACAAG
This sequence comes from bacterium, assembly GCA_003354045.1. Classification (GTDB taxonomy): domain Bacteria; phylum Desulfobacterota; class Binatia; order UBA1149; family CAITLU01; genus PIVZ01. Next base: position 110 of record PIVZ01000337.1, on the reverse strand, counting down.
TTCAAGTGTCCGAAGCCCTTCCCGCCGGACGGTCTCGTGTTTCGCGATCCTTTCGGCCTGCACACGCTGGAAAAGCTGAAAACGAAACTGGTATCTCTTCCGGCGGCCAT
>PIVZ01000915.1 GCA_003354045.1 bacterium | reverse complement strand
CGGCGGTCGGCTCGGCAGCATCGGCAGTCTCGGCCGGGGGCATGCTCTGACCGAAAGAGATGGTGGCCGGTTTCACGCGCCCACCGCACACCTCACACTCGGGCACCTCGACCTCGCCGCTGCTCACCTGGCGGTGGAGCTCCTCGCGGTCGTGCTCACGGCCGCAGTCGATGCAGGTGGCACGCAGGGAGGAGCCATGAATCTCGATCACACGCTCGGCCGAGGTCCCGGCCTTCAGGTGAAGCCCATCGACGTTCTGCGTGACCAGCTTGAGCAGCTTGCCGGCAGCCTCTATGGCAGTCACCGCCTCGTGCGCAGCGTTGGGCACCGCATCGCGCAGCACCGGATAGGCGGCACTGGCCATCTGCCAGTACTCCCGGCGAGTCTCGGCGCTGGCGCAAAAACGATCGAAGGTGAGTTTGGTCGGGTCGTAGCGCGACCACAGGCCCCCCGGCGAGCGGAAATCCGGGATGCCGGACTCCGTGGAGATACCGGCGCCGGTCAGCACCACCACTTCAGAAGCCTCCTCGAGCAACTCACCGGCCCGTGCACAGGCCTGTTCGGACTCCATGAACAAGGCCTATACAGAGCTTGCGCACCGGCAACAAGCCGCAGCGCCCGCAAGCGACCGCGCGCGCGCGACACGGCTTGTTGACGGCCTACCGGGGCGCCGTTAGTGTCGATCCAGGATAGCTGCATGAAGGTTCTGCGTGGAATTCTCTTGGTTTTGGCCGTCACCGTGTGTGCCGTGGGCGTCACCGCCGGCTACGTCCTCTACGAGGACTACTGGACGAAGCTGCCCCCGCTCGACAATCTCGTCCATTACGATCCCCCCGAAGCCACGCGCGTATACGCCGCCGACGACACCCTGGTAGAGGAGTTCTACTTCGAGAAGCGTTATTTCACCCGCCTCCGGGACATCCCCGTCGAGATAAGCCGCGCGTTCATCGCGGCCGAGGACGCGGAGTTCTACTCCCACTACGGCATCGACCCCCGCGGCATATCGCGCGCGTTCATGGCCAACACCCGTGCCGGCGACGTCGTCCAAGGCGGCAGCACGATAACGCAGCAGGTGGTCAAGGCGCTGCTGCTCTCCCCAGAGCGCAGCTATGAGAGGAAATTCCGCGAGATCCTTCTCTCCTTGCGCCTGGAGAGAGAGCTCGACAAGGACAGGATCCTCGAGCTCTACCTGAACCAGATTTACTTCGGCGACGGCAATTACGGCATAGGAGCGGCCGCCCGTTCCTACTTCGGCAAGCGCGTCTCCGAGATGACCGTGGCCGAGGCGGCGCTGCTGGCCGGGCTGTTGCAGGCCCCGAGCCGCTACTCGCCCACCCGCAATCCGAAGGCCGCCGCCGCTCGCCAGCGCTACGTCTTGCGGCGCGTGGTGGACGAGGGCTTCATCACC
>PIVZ01000336.1 GCA_003354045.1 bacterium | reverse complement strand
CTACGACGACGGCGGCTTGACGATGACGAAGTTCTCCGCCGAACGCTCGGCCATGCGAACGACGGCAGCCGCGCTTGCCTGGCTGCGAGCCCCCGAGCGCGGGCAGTTTTTCCTTTGGGTGCACTACTTCGATCCGCACTTTCCCTACCTCCACAATGCGGACTACGAGCTGGTGGCGCACATGAACGGCCGCGAGGTGCCGGCCGAGGACGACAAGCTGCAAAGGCCGCTCTTCGACTACGACAGCGAGATCTTCATGGTGGATCGCGGGATCGGCGCCCTGATGGAACAGCTCGAGCTTCTCGGGCTGACCGGCAGCACGGCGATTGTGTTGACATCGGATCATGGCGAGCTCTTCGGCGAGCACGGGATGTTCCGGCACGTGGGAGTCTATGAGGAGGTGCTGCGCGTGCCTCTCATCGTCTACGACCCTCGCCGCGTTTGGGATCCCAAGCTCGAGATTGACGACGTCGTTTCACACGTGGACTTGTTCGCGACGATGCTGGCGCTCCTCGGTAAGCAAGGCGGCGACGGCGGTCCCGGCCGAGTGCTGCCGCCTTTCGGTCCTCCGCTCGAGTCGGAGCCGTTTTATGCCGAGCACGAGAAGCACGACTACCTGGCCTACGCGCTGCGCGAGGCCGATTGGAAGCTCACGAAGTGGGGCTGGCCCCAGGAAGGGGCGGCGCAGCGCACCGAACTCTACGACCTCGCCAGCGACCCTGAAGAGGCGAACGATGTCGCCGTCGAACGCCCCGCTCGGGTTCGCGACATGACCGAGCGTCTCGATCGGCAGAGGCGCGCCCCCGCAGGTGCGCCAAGCCTCATCCAGGCCCCGGGTAAGTCTATCGCCGAACGCCTGCGCAGCCTCGGCTATACGGAGTAGGCTGGGCGCCGTCGTCTTCCGTCACCGTAAACACTGGATATTGTTGGAATTTCCTGGCGCTCTGCCGGCGGCCCGTCGTGGATCCGCCACCGATTTCCCTGAAACCCCTTCGTTTCACCGGTCTCGTTCTTGACGCGCTGCGAAGTTCCCGATTGATTTTGACCGACCGGTCGGTCAAAATAAACTCAAGAGGCCGAAGCGGAAAGCAATGCCCCGAATAGTAGACAAGAACGAACGCCGTGCCGCGCTGATCAACGCAGCACTGGCCGTGTTCTCCGAGCGAGGCTACCACGGCGCCACCATGCAGGCAGTGGCGGAGCGCGCCGGTGTGAGCAAGGGCGGAGTCTACGCCTACTTCTCGAGCAAAGAGGAACTGCTCCTGACGTCGGCCGACACCTTCATCACGGCGCTCTTCGAGCAGAGCCTCGCAATGCTCGAGCGCGAGGGGACGATTCAGGAGCGCATAGAGAGATTCGTGCGCAGTCTGCTCGACGGTGTGGATGAATGGACGGAGGTCTGCTTCTCGATCCTCCAGGTATGGGCGGAGCTCGGTCCCGGTGAGGATCAGCCGCTCAAGGCCATGATGGCCGCTGCCTACAGCAAGTCTGCCGACCGCTTCCAGGCCGCTCTCGATGCGGCGGTCGAGCGAGGAGAAATCGCACCGCAACCGACGCGTGCAGCCGGGCTTGCGATAATGGCCACGCTTGACGGGATGGTCTTGCAGGCCATTGCCGCGCCGGACGAGTTCCGTGAATCTATGGCGACCGGTCTGCTGGTGCGTTGGTGTGGCGCCATCGTATCGCTACCGGCCAAGGAGGAAGGCAAATGATTGCGCGCTTCATAGAGACATGGGCCAATTTCTGCCTGACCTATCGTAAGAGCATCTTGCTTGCACTCGTGGCGATCACGGCGGTGGCCGCGAGCGCGCTGCCGGGCGTACGTTTCGACAACGCGCTCGAGATCTGGTTCGTCGAGAACGATCCCGCCCTGCTTGCCCATCGTGAGCTGATCGACAAGTTTGGCAGCGACGAGCTCGTAGTGATCGGAGTGGAGGCTCCCGATGTGTTCGCGCCGGAAACACTCGAAGTGATCGACCGAGTGACCAGGGCCGTCGAGGAAGCGCCACACGTAGAGAAGGTATTCAGCCTCACCAATATCGAGTCGATGACGGGTCGCGACGACATGCTCGACATCAGCGATCTCATCGAGTTCCCGCTTGACCCAGAGCAGCTCCCGGCCGTGCGTGAGCGAGCGCTGGCCAACGAGCTCTACGTTGGCAACGTCACCTCGGCCGAAGGGGATTTCGCCTGTATTGTCGCGCGGTTACCCCACCGAACGGACGACTTCGACTACAAGGTCGAGGCTATCGAGGCGATCCGCGCGATTCTCGCAGGCGAAGAGGGCGTCCAGTTCTACCTGAGCGGCGGCCCGGCCCTGGACGAGCGCTTCTTCCAGCTCTCTCAAAGAGACTCTGAGGTCACCACGACTCTGATGCTGGGTTGTCTCATCGTAACCCTGTGGCTGCTGCTACGCTCGGTCTCGGGTGTAATCCTGTCTTTCAGCACGGTTGTAGTATCGACGGTTTGGGCGATGGGATGGATCGTGCTGGCCGGTGTGCGCGTCAACATGCTCACGACGTTGTTGCCGCCATTGTTGCTGGCTGTCGGCGTCGCCGGTTCCATGCACGTCATCGTCGATTACCAGAGCCGCTGTTCGCAGGGGCTGAGTAAGGACGATGCGCTGCGCACGGTGTACCGCGAGCTGATGACGCCGCTTTTCCTGACCAGCTTGACGACCGCGATCGGTATGCTGTCCCTGCTGGTAAGCCGCATACAGGGAGTTCGTGACTTCGGCGCCTTTGCCGCGCTTGGCGTGGCCGGGGCCTTCTTACTCACCGTAACGTTGGTGCCGATCGCACTTAGCTACCTTCCTGTGCCGACCCCGCGGTCGGTGCGCTCGAGCACCAGCGCGCGCTCGGAGCGTCTGCTCGAAGGGCTACACAGGCAGACGATGCGTCACGGACACGCCATAGTTGCGGTGTCGGCAGTGCTGCTTGCGCTCGGCGTGGCCGGCGGTACACAAGTGCGCGCCGAGTCCGCCTTCATGGAGTACTTCAAGGATGGCGAGCCCATAAAGCTCGCCACGCGTCGCATCGAGAAGGCCATATCGGGCACGATGACGCTGGAGGTGATCGTCGATTCCGGCGAGCCCGAAGGGATCAAGGACCCGCGAGTCCTGCGCAGCATTGCCGACCTGCAAGATTTCCTGGAGGCGGACCAGTACATAAGCGCCTCGCAGTCGATCACCGACTACATGAAAGACCTGCGCCGGGCCTTCTTCGAGAACGACCAGGCCCACTACCGGCTGCCGGAGACGCGCGAGGAGGCCGCTCAGTATCTGCTCCTTTACGAGATGGACGCGCCCGACGGCGACATCAAGGACTTCGTGACCTTCGACTACCGCGAGGCGCGCGTGAGCGCGCGCGTTGACGTCACGTCGTCGAACGACGCGGCGGCGCTGGTCGAGAAGACCGAGGCCTACATAGCCGAGCATTTTCCGCCGGGAGTGAGCGCGACCGTGACCGGCGTGACAACGCTTTATGCGAACATGGAAGAATACCTGCGCGCCAGCCTCATCAAAGGCTTCAGCATCGCGCTGGTGGCCATCTTCATAGTCTTCTGCATTCAGATGCGCTCGGTCAGTCTCGGCGCGATAGCGATGATACCGAACGTCTCACCCATCGTGCTTTGCCTCGGGATCATGGGTGCCAGTGGGATCCTTCTCGACACCATGACGGCGATGGTTGCCTCGATAGCCATCGGTCTGGCCGTTGACGATTCGATCCATTTCGTCAGCCGCGCGCGTATGCACTTGAATGCCGGCCGCACAATGCGGACGGCGCTACGCGACACGACGGTCGAGATAGGCAGAGCACTGGTCTACACCTCGCTGGCCCTGTCTGCCGGCTTCGGCGTGATGCTGTTCGCCAGCTTCAGGGGCACGGTCTACTTCGGGTTGCTGTGCATGCTGACCACGATCTTTGCTCTGGTCGCCGATCTCGTGCTGCTCCCCGTGGTCCTCAACTGGTACGCCGGCCGCAAAGCCGGTGTCCGGCTGTTCGCGAGCCCCGAGGTTCAGCACCAGGCCGTCGCCGCCGAAGCCGAAGCTGCGGCTCTGGAAAGATAGGCCCCTCGTGCTGGCCGGTTAGTACATCCGCGCTACTCCGCGGATCGCGAGGTCTACGCGTGCACCGGCGGCAGCTTGTCTTTCCAGGGTCTGGCCTCCTCTAGCTGGGAGGCCACCTGAACGAGCAGGTCCTCGCGACCGAAGGCCGACACGAGCTGGGTTCCGATAGGTAGCCCGGCCGCGTTCCAGTGCAGCGGGAGCGAGACGCCGGGCTGCCCGCTCGCGTTGAAGGGGGGCGTAAACGGTATCAACGCCGTCACGCGTTCCAGTCCGGTGCTAGCGTCCTCCGGCGTCACCATCAACGTCCCGAGAGGCGGTGGTGGGGCGGCAATCGTCGGGGTCAGCAGCAGGTCGAAGCCGTCGGTCCACCAGGCGGCCATGCGGCGGGTCCAGGCATGCAGCCAGTTTACCCCGGCCAGGTACTGGGCGGCCGATACGGAACGTCCGGGCTCGGCGAATATCCACGTCCACAGCTCGACGTCGTCTTGCGTGATCTCCCTTCCGATCGCCTCTCCGAGCATGTCGAAGGTCTGAATAGTGTGGCAGGCCATCACCAGCGCGAAATAAGTGCTGAACTCCTCCTCGTCCAAGCCCGCGGGGTAGGATTCCTCCACCGTGTGGCCGAGCGACTCGAGCAGGCGCGCGACATCATCGACGGCCTCGACGCAGTCTTCGTGTATCGGGGCGCGACCGGCCGGCGCTCGGTTCATGAGGCCGATACGCAGCCGCCCCGGGTCGGCGCCTACCTCGCCGGCGAACGGCCGCCGCTTGGGTGGGCAAGCATACGGATCTCCGGGCATTGAACCACCGATGGCGTCGAGCACCGCGGCGGTATCGCGTACCGAGCGCGAGACTACGCCTTCGATGGCAAACCCTTCTAGCGCCTGCCCCAGATCCGGACCGAACGACACGCGGCCGCGTGAGGGCTTGAGGCCGACCAAGCCACATTCGCTGGCCGGTATGCGGATCGATCCTCCGCCGTCGTTGGCATGAGCCACGGGCACCATTCGGGATGCGACCGCGGCCGCCGATCCTCCGCTCGACCCACCGGTGGAGTGCTCCAGGTTCCAGGGATTGCGGGTTGCGCCGTAGGCTTCGGGCTCGGTGGTTACGTTGAGCCCGAGCTCGGGGGCGTTGGTCTTGCCCAAGAACACGAACCCAGCCTGCCGGAACTTGGCCGCCAGGTAGCTGTCATAGGGCGCGACGAAGCCCAGGTCGCGCAGAAGGCGCATGCCGAAGTGAATAGGGTCTCCTTCGGTCGTGCAGACCAGGTCCTTGAGCAGGAACGGAACTCCCCGAAACGGACCGTCAGGAATGTCGCCGTCGTCGGCCTGCTTGCGCGCCTTCTCGAACAGCGGCGTGATCACCGCGTTCAACTGCGGGTTTACCTTCTCGATTCGCGCTATCGCCGCGTCGACCAGCTCGAGCGGCGTCACTTCGCCCTTGCGAACCAGCTCGGCCTGAGCAATTCCGTCCAACGATGTGAGCTCTTCTGACATGTGACTACTCTCCTCTTGGGTCAGCCCTTGATGCGCTCCCTCAGCAGCTCCACGGCCAGCCATGAAGATCCGGCAATCGTATGTCGAGGCTCCGGAAGGGGTCAAGTCGCGGCTTTCGACTTCTTCG
>PIVZ01000335.1 GCA_003354045.1 bacterium | reverse complement strand
TTTCGGCAACATCGATTTTGAGGTGGACTACTCGGCCGCCGATGGCGAGATCGAGGGGGAGGCGGCGAATGCCGAGTGCGCCCGCGCGATCGCGGGCGCGCTGACCGCGTTCAACAACAAGCCTCTGGAGCGGTGGATGAGAGCCGCGGTGATCCGCATCGCCCCGTTTCGGGGGCCGATCACGCTTGCCGCATGCCGTTTTCGTTACGAGCAAGCGCCTCCGACTCCCGGCGATTTCGACGTCACGGTGAGCAATGCTGCGCTGGCCGGCTCGGACGTTCAGGTGAATCCGCGGCCGACGGTCGTGGTGGGTGCCATCGACTGCCCGGGCGAGCTTCCTTCCGGGCTTACCACGACCACGACGACTGTCTCGAGCACCTCCACGACGCTGATCATGGGCTCGGATCGCTGCGGATTCCCCGTAACCGACGGCATCAAGCCCGCTGCCAGCGACGCCCTGTTCACCCTCAAGGCGGCGGTTGACGAGCGCTTCTGCGACGAATGCGTGTGCGATACCGATGGCTCCGGCTCGGTCTCGGCAACCGACGCGCTGGTTCTATTGAAGATCGCCGTGGGCGGTGGCGGCTTGTCCCTCGACTGTCCGCCCTGCCTCTAACATCCCCGCCGGATCAAGCCCCGCACCTTCGTTGGCCGGTAACCATTTCGAGGGGCAGCCGTACACTTAGGTCAACTGCCCCGCGGCCTCAGCCACGACAGCTGATCCGGGTACGGATGCTGTGATTCCCCAGGCCACCAAGGTGTCGCCGTGCGGCCAGGTTGATCAATTGCCAACGGCAACAAAGGAGTAACGGACGAAATGAAAGACAGAACCAAATTACTGGCGGGCGCCGCTCTCGGTGGAATGCTTCTCGCGGCGACTCACTTTTCCACGGCCTACGCCGCGAGCGGCACGGCGACCGCTTCTGGCGGCGGCGCGCAGATGGGCGAGTGCCATGGGGTCAACTCGTGCAAAGGAACCGGAGACTGCGGTGGCAAGGGCCATGGCTGTGCCGGTAAGAACACGTGCAAGGGCCAAGGGTGGCAGAAAATGTCCGAGGCCGACTGCGAGGCCAAGGGCGGAGAGTTCAAGGCCGGCTGAGCCAGGGTGCCGACAACATGCTCGATAACCAGGTAGGGGTGGGACTGCGCCCCACCCACTATCCTCACCTTCTCGAGAAGCCTCGAACCGGCGTTGGCTGGTTCGAGGCGATCTCGGAGAACTACATGGACAGCGAGGGGCGTCCTCTCGAGGTGCTCCAGGCTATCCGTAGCGACTACCCTGTTGCTCTTCACGGCGTTTCGCTGTCGATCGGGCTTCGTCCCGACCCCAAGGACACAGGCGGGCTCGAGGCCCACCGCCGGCAACGGAGCCGTTACCTTCACAACCTCAAGACCCTGGTGGATCGGATCGAGCCGTTCCTCGTGTCTGATCACCTGTGCTGGACCGGCGTGCCCGGCGGTAACATTCACGACCTTCTGCCGGTTCCGTTTACCGGCGAATCTCTCGAGTGGATTGTAGAGCAGCTTGACCTCGTGCAGGCGACCCTCGGCCGCACGTTCGTACTCGAGAACGCCTCCAGCTATCTGACCTACGCGACCTCCACGTACACCGAGTGGGATTTCTTGGTCGAGGTCGTGCGGCGCTCGGGCTGCCGGTTGCTGCTCGACGTCAACAACGTCTATGTCAGCGCCCGCAATCACGGCTTCGATGCCCGCACCTATCTCGATGCGATTCCGAGCGAGGCGGTTGCCCAGATACACCTTGCCGGGCACACGGATTGCGGGACCCATCTCTTCGACACGCATTCAACGCGCGTATGCGATGAGGTTTGGGATTTGTTCGATTACGTGATCCGCCGCCTTCCCGAGGTCCCCGTGCTCATAGAGTGGGACGACGACATTCCTCCATTCGCGGTGCTCGAAGAAGAAGCGGCCAAGGCCGCCGCCATCTGCTATCGCCACCACGGCGAGTCCGCGCCCCTGGCGGCCTCAGCAGGATAGAGAAGATCTCATGATGGGCCTCGGAGCTTTGCAGAAATCCTTTGCCGGCTCGGTCATGTCACCGGACAGAAGCAATCTGCCCGGCCTGCTCGGCGAGATCGTCGCGGGAGGCACTCTCACCGTAGGGCAGGCCATCGACGTCCACCGCAACGGCTACTACGCACGGCTCACCGAGCAGCTCGGCGAGACCTTCGAGGCTGTGTGGTGGGTGCTCGGCGACCAGGCGTTCTTCGATACCTGCGCGGCATACATAGGCTCGACGCCCTCATGCTCGTACAACTTGTCCGACTACGGCGCTTCTTTCCCCGAGTTCGCCGCCACGAGCGAGCAGGGCGCCCGCTTGGCCTTCTTGGAGGACCTGGCCACTTTCGAGTGGCGGTTCAAGGAGCTCTTTCACACCAGGGAGCATAGCCATGTCGGCAGCGATGAGCTCGAGGCGCTCGACGATCTTTCCACGGCCAGATTCGAGCTCGGTGCGGCCTGCTTCTTGTTCGCCAGTCGCTACGGGGTCTACGAGATTTGGAAGAACCGGCGCTCGGACCAATCCGACAACGCCGCTATGGACTGGCGCACGCCGCAGCGACTGCTCGGCTACAAGCGGGACGGCAAGATCCTGGTGACCTGCCTGGAGCAGGTGGCCTTCCAGACGCTGGCCAGGCTCGCAGAAGGTCATACGGTTGGCGAAACCATAGAGGCGGTGAGCGAAGCCCACCCCGAGTTCGACGAGGCAGCCGTGTCGCGGCTGTTTGAAACCGTCTTCAAGACGGGCATCGTCACCCGGATCGGCTGAGAAGAACGCTGCAGTTTCCAGTTTGAGCCGCGTTCACCCGCTGGTACGTTAACGGTGGGGCCGCGACGCAATGATCTCTCTTTCCCGACGTATTCCCATTTTCCCGCTCGGCGAGGTCGTGTTGTTTCCCGACACGCTGCTGCCCCTGCGCATATTCGAGCCCCGCTACCGGAAGATGCTGGCCGACGCTCTCGAATCCGACAAGACGATCGGCATGGTGTTGCTCAAAGGAGAAGACGCGGGGGCCGGCCAACCCGAGGTGTACCCGGTCGGTTGCGCTGGATGCATAGTAAAACATGAACCGGCGTCGGACGGCCGTTCGCTGATCGTTCTCGAGGGCACCGTGAGATTTCGCATTAGCCACGAGCCCGACAGTGGCGAGCCTTATCGGATCGTGGAGCCACAGGCTCTCTACGAAGCACCCGCGCCCATGGAGGAGGTAAGAGGCTGGCGCGACGAGCTGCGCTTACGCCTGAAGACACTCGTGGAGGTCACCGAAGGAGACGAGCGCGTCATCGACAAGCTCTTCAGCAGACTCGACCTGATGGCGATGGTGAACACGCTCAGCGCATCATTGCCGCTGAGCACTCTCGAGAAACAAAGTCTGCTCGAGTGCCCGACGGTTGAAAGCAGATTCGAAAGGCTCATCGAGCTCCTCGAGTTCAAAGTTGCGGAGGCGCGCCTGGGATTGGACTCCGACCGCCATGCGGATGCCTAGGCCGGGTTATTCATGAGCACTGCGGACGACGCCGGCGGGTTCCGCATGGATCGAGACGGCTCGGCATCGAAGGCTGAACGGCCGCCCGCATGGAAAGCACGCCGGCAGTCGGCGCGGTCGTTGCTCGTTCTGGCGAAGGCCTCGGCGATAGTGCTTCTGTGCTTCGGGATCGGAGGCGTTGCTCGCGGGCCCGAGCTCGAGCACGAGCCACTGTGCCGCGATTGCAACGTGATCCTCATTTCGATGGACACGCTGCGTGCCGACCATCTCGGCGCCTACGGCTACGGGCGTCCCACGTCCCCCAATATCGACGGTCTCGCCGCGCGCTCCATACTCTTTGAGAACGCGATCAGCCAGTCAGCGTGGACTCGTCCGGCGCACGTGTCGATGTTCACCGGCTTGTATCCCGCCGAACACGGCGTGATTTCGATGGCCGGCAACAAGCGGCTGCCCACGGGAGCAGCTACGCTGGCCGGCGCGCTCGCTCGGGCGGGATATGCCACCGCCGCTTTTACGGGCGGCGCCAACGTGTCGGCCCATTTCGGATTCGACGACGGTTTCGATCTCTACGAGAGTAACGGCCGCAGGTTCGAGGATAACTTCGAGCGTTTGCGCCAGTGGCTGTCCGAGGAGCGCGCTGAGCCGTTCTTCGCCTTCTTCCACGGTTTCGACTCTCACAAGCCGTACAAATCCGAGGCGGCGGACCGCGAGGCGCTGGGCCTGTCCGCGGAGCGCACCCGCGGTATGGCTGCTGCATGCCGGGATAATTGGCCGCCCGAGGCCTTCGCGCCCTTCGTCGCCGACTACGACGCCGCTGTCCACCGCGGCGACCGTACGCTCGGCCGTCTGTTCGACTTGATCGACGAGCTCGGCCTTACCGACCGAACGGTCGTCGTCTTCACATCCGACCACGGCGAGGAGTTCCTCGAGCACGGCCGCTGCTTCCACATTCGCACTCTTTACCGGGAGGTGCTGCGCGTTCCGCTGATGATCCACGTCCCCGGTCTGACGCCGTCGCGCGTGGCGCCCGTCGTGCCCGCCTCGGTCACGCTTGCGGCGACGATTCTCGACACGGTGGGTGTGGCGGGACACGGTCTTCCGAATCATTCGTTGGAGCTGGTACTGCGCGGCCGCACGCCGGGCTTCACTCACGTCGTGAGCGAGACGGCGAGCCGTTTCGAAGACGGAAAGGGGCTCGGGCACCTACGCGCGCTCACCGGTATGCAGACCAAGCTGATCGATTGGCTGAGCCTCGAGCGCGCCGAGTTTTTCGACCTGGTGACGGATGCCTCCGAGCAGCGGCCGATGATTGACACCCCCCATGGACTCCGACTCGCGCGCCGGCTCGGACGTTGGGTAGAGGACCACCCACCCGTTTCGGGCCAGCGCGGCTTGGAGAGCCTCCCGTCCGAGCTAGGCGAGCAACTGAGGGCCCTCGGCTATCTCGACTGACTCGCCGATGCGGGCCAGCGCACCGGGGTATTTGAGGCCGGGGGAACGCCGGGGCATATGGTTGTGACGGTGAAACTCAGCAGGCCGGTTACACACGTCATCTACGATCTCGACGGCGTCTTGCTCGACACAGAGCACTTCTATACCGAGGTCACCCAGGAGATAGTCGGCAGGTACGGCAAGACCTTCGACTGGTCGATCAAGAGCAACATGATCGGGCTACCGTCGATAGAGTCGGCTCGCTACCTGGTCGCGACTCTCGACTTGCCGATGACGCCCGAGGAGTACCTGCGGCTGCGGACCATTCGACTCGAGGAACTCTTCCCCGAGGCCACCGAGATGCCAGGGGCCGAGCTATTCACGCGCCGGCTCCACTCTTTGGGCATCCCGCAGGCAGTCGCTACCAGCAGCGAGGAACACCTCTTCGAGCTCAAGCGACGCGATCACCACGAGTGGTTCTCGTTGTTTCAGACCATCGTGGTCGGCGACGATCCACGTGTGGCTGCCGGCAAGCCGGCGCCGGACATCTTCCTCGTCGTCGCTGCGGATATGGACGCACCGGCCGACATCTGCGTCGTCTTCGAAGACTCGCCGGCAGGTGTTGTGGCGGCGCGCGCCGCGGGAATGCAAGTGGTGGCCATTCCCGACCCGGCCATGGACCGCGCCCGTTACGCACAGGCCGATCTGATCATCGATTCATTCGCCGACCTGTCGCCGGCCCACCTCGGCCTGTG
>PIVZ01000914.1 GCA_003354045.1 bacterium | reverse complement strand
GCATGGCATAGGCGCCTTCGGTCATCTGCGTGGTGCCGAGTAGGACCGCTCCCGCTTCGCGGAGCCTGGCGACGACACACGCATCTTCTTCCGCGACTCGGTCGCGCAGCACACGAGTGCCGGCCGCGGTCGCAAGCCCGGTCACCGCGCAGAGATCTTTCACGGCGATTGGAATGCCATGAAGCGGCCCGCGATCCTTCCCAGCGCTGAGCTCCTCATCGGCGCGCTCGGCGGCCGATCTGGCCTCGTCGGCCACGACGCTCGCGTAAGCGTGAAGTTTCGGGTCGAGTTCTTCTATTCGCGCCAGTATAGCCTCGGTCGCTTCGCGCGCCGAGCACTCCCCCGAGCGCAGCATCGAAGCAAGATCCGTGGCAGTCAACCAATGAATCGGAGTGGTCATCTTACATCCTCAATTTCGGCGCTCCCCGGCAAACGCCTCCAGAGCCCGTTGATCGACGAGCCAGACATGGCTAGAGACGCTCCGCCACCACCACTTCCGAGGGCAGTCCGAAAGGCGTGACGGCCTCGTGGTAGTGCACCTCCCAGAGCTCATCGTTGAGAAAGGGGAGAATCTCTATCGGCCGGCACCCGGCGACGAGCCGGGGATTGAGATAGTGAAGGAAGGACCACACAGAGATGACCGCGTTCGAAATCAGGCCGTGCCCCGAAGAGAGGCTCGACAAGCAGAGAAGACCGCCTGAACGAAGCATCCGGTGAGCCTCGGAGATTACAGCCGCGATGTCTGCTTCCGAGAGAAGATCGAAGACGTAGTTGGAGACGAAACGGTCGAAGGCGGCCCGGGGCTCATATGAAGGCGGCCCGCCTTCAGACAGAGCGATTTCCGCCCGCCCACCAAACTCGGCCACCTTGTTCTTGGCGAGCTCTATCATGGTGGTGCTGAGGTCTACCCCTCTATATGTCGCCGTCTCCGGAAGATGCTCGGCGAGCAGCATACGGCCAAACCTGCCCGTACCGCAGCCGAACTCGAATACCGACTCGGCAGAGGCAAAGTCGCCATGTGCAATCACCTTGCCCGTGGCGACGTCTTCGTAAAAGGCCTGTGTGTCCTGCCCGGCCCCGATCAGGTTGTAGACGCCGCGCGCGTCGTCGTACGAAAGGGTCTTGAAGGAACTGCTCGAATCCATCTTCAGCCTCCAAAGCGCCGCGCGCCGCCCGATGGCGGTCAGATCTCAGTGGCCGCAGGGATTACGTGGCACAGCAGCGAGGCTGTTACCAGAGCGCCGTGTGGCGGCTCAGGTCAGCGCACCGCCGTCTGTGCGGATGTGGTCGCCGTTGATGTGAAGGGGGTCATGGGAAGCCAAAAAGGCCACGCCACCCGCCACATCCGAAGGAGGCCTGAAGCTACCGTGGAAAGGCTCGCCCTTTTTTAGAAGGCTGATGTCGATGCT
>PIVZ01000913.1 GCA_003354045.1 bacterium | reverse complement strand
CGAGGGCGGCGGCGCCGGGGCGCTGGCTCACGTGCAGGTGCGCACGATCGGCCACCGGCTCCGCAATCGCGAGATCAAGAGCGTGGAGGAACTCAAGGCTGTGCTTGACGAATTACGCGACCGGGTAGATCCCGAGCTGCGCGCGGGCCGGCACGTCCGGCTGGTGGACTGAGGCTAAACTGTGGTGAGCTGCAGGAAAAGTGCGAATGACTGTGAATCATGAAGTGGACCGAATACCATGCCGATGACGCCCGACGCGAAGAGCGCGCTGTCGAAAACGATCCGCGCGTTGCGCACCCGCTTGCTGGCCGGTCTCCACGCCTCCACCGAAGGTGCCTACCGCCTAAGCCTCGAAGCTAAAGACGCCAAACTCGGCGAAGCCGTCCGTATCCAGCGCGAGCGACTCGAGAGTTGGATCGCGGAGCAAGTACGTGCGCTCCCGAAGAAAGACCAGTCCGGCGCCAGCGAACGCTTCCGTCTCGAAGTCGAGAAGGAAGCCGCCTCCACCCTGCTCAACCGCATCGTCTTCCTGCGGCTGCTCGAAACCAGCGACAACCTGCGTGCCGAGAAGGTCGTAACAGGCGGCTGGGAGAGTCGCGGCTATAAGGACTTCCGTGAGTTCGCCCCCGAGCTGGTACGCGACGACGAGAGCGAGGGCTACGCGCAGCTCCTGCAGCTGATCTTCGACGATCTCGCCATCGACCTCCCGGGTCTCTACGGAAACGTCGGGCTGACGGCTCTCATCCCCGTGCCTGCCGCCACGCTGCGCGCCGTGGTGGAAGCCCTCGATGCCGCCGAGCTCGAGAGCTGCTGGGCCGACGACATGACGCTCGGCTGGATCTACCAGTACTGGAACGACCCCGAGCGCGAGGCCCTGGACGCGAAGCTCAACGACGGCGGCAAGATCGAGCCCCATGAGATCGCGAGCAAGACCCAGATGTTCACCGAGCGCTACATGGTGGACTGGCTGCTGCAGAATAGTCTTGGCCCCATGTGGTTGGCGATGTGCAAGAAGCAAGGCTGGAAGCCGGAGGTCGAAGCCGACGGTACCTTGGCGCGCCTCGAAGAGCGCCGCGTCGAATGGCGGGCCAAGCGCGACGCCGAAGAGGTCTCGCTCACCGAGCTGATGCCGCTCGAGAGTGAGGCCGAGCAGCGCTGGTCCTACTACGTCCCGCAATCCATCCCGGATGACGCAGTGAAGCACGCAAGTGAGAGCGTGCGCGACCTCAAGATCCTCGACCCCGCCGTCGGCTCGGGTCACTTCCTGGTCGTGGCCTTTGATCTACTGACTGCGCTCTACCGCGAAGAGGCCCGACACCGCGGAGAAGAGGGTGAGCCCCAGTGGTGCGAGCGAGCCATCGTCGAGCGGATCCTCGAGTGCAACCTTAATGGCCTCGACCTGTACCCGCGTG
>PIVZ01000334.1 GCA_003354045.1 bacterium | reverse complement strand
CGACGGCGCAACCAACGATGCCGGCAAAGAGGAATGCGACGACGGCAACACGGACGATCTGGACGGCTGCGACTCGAGCTGTGTTGATGAGTTCTGCGGCGACGGCATCACAAACAATGCCGGCAAGGAGGAGTGCGACGACGGCAATGCAAACAACCTGGACGCCTGCTACACGAACTGCAACGTCAACGCGCACCCGCTTTTCGTTGGACCGGAGTTCCAAGTCAATGCCTACACCCCGAGCTCCCAGTATTACCCCAGCGTCGCGATGAACTCCGGCGGGGACTTCGTCGTGGTGTGGGCTAGCTATGGCTCGTCGGGCTCGGATTCTTCCGGGAGTAGCATCCAAGGGCAGCGCTACGCCAGCGACGGAAGCACCCTGGGGACTGAGTTCCAGATCGACGCCTACACCACCGACAACCAGGATGGGCCCCGCGTCGCGATGAACTCCGGCGGCGACTTCGTCGTGGTGTGGCAGAGCAACGGTTCGTCGGGGACGGATTCTTCCAACGAGAGCGTCCAAGGGCAGCGCTACGCCAGCGACGGAAGCACCCTGGGCAGTGAGTTCCAGGTCAACACCTACACTACGGGCGCGCAGAATCGGCCCAACGTCGCGATGAACTCCGGCGGGAACTTCCTCGTGGTGTGGCACAGCAAAGGTTCGTCGGGCTCGGATTCTTCCGGGAGTAGCATCCAAGGGCAGCGCTACGCCAGCGACGGAAGCACCCTGGGGACTGAGTTCCAGGTCAACACCTACACTACGAGCGCGCAGAGTTTCCCCAGCGTAGCGATGGATTCCAGCGGCAAGTTCGCCGTGGCGTGGCAGAGCGGCGGTTCGTCAGGTACGGATTCCGCCTCTAGCGTCCAAGGGCAGCGCTACGCCAGCGACGGAAGCAGGCTGGGAAATGAGTTCCAGGTCAATACCTACACTGAGAATTCTCAGAAGCGACCCCGCGTCGCGATGGATTCCGGCGGGGACTTTGTCGTTGTGTGGCAGAGCTATGGTTCGTCGGGCACGGATTCTTCCGAGGAGAGCATCCAAGGGCAGCGCTACGCCAGCGACGGAAGCACCGTGGGAAGTGAGTTCCAGGCCAATACCCACACCGCGCTCCGGCAGCGCAACCCCAGAGTAGCGATGGATCCCGGCGGGAACTTCGTCGTGGCGTGGCGTAGCGAGAGTTCGTCGGGCACGGATTCTTCCGACGACAGCATCCAAGGACGGCGCTACGCCAGCGACGGAAGCACCCCGGGACGCCAGTTTCAGATTAACAGCTACACCACGAGCTACCAGTGGGCGCCCAGCGTGGCGATGGATTCCAGCGGGGCCTTCGCCGTCGCGTGGACAAGTCTGGGTTCGTCGGGCACCGATTCTTCCGACGAGAGCGTCCAAGGAAAGCGCTTCCGTGCTTGGATCTGCGGTGATGGCATTCAGGAGACAGGCGAGGAGTGCGACGACGGGAACACGGATGATCTGGACGGCTGCGACTCGAGCTGCGTGGATGAGTTCTGCGGTGACGGCATCACGAACGATGCCGGCAATGAGGATTGCGACGACGGCAACACGGACTTTGCCAGGGGTGAGTACTGTGCTGAGGACTGCACGGCGGTGCCGTGCGGTAAGCCGACCAACGGCCCGACGCCGAACCCGACCACGACCGACGCGCTCTTTTCATTGGGTAGTGCTGTGGGATCGAGGACATGCGACTTGCGGGTGTGCGACGTTAACAACAGCGGTACGCTCACGACGACGGATGCATTGATCATTCTAAAGAAAGCAGTCGGCCAGGACATGGAGCTGAACTGTCCGACGGAGCCGCCGAGCTGATTCTCGTCGCGAACGGACGATATGCGTGCGAGTACTCGACAGTCGTGCCCGTGGATCGCAGACTCCACCCATTTACAGGACCGATAACTAGAATACCGCTAAGAGGATTCCGCTTGACGATTACCTGCGCTGCGCGCTAGCTTGGTTCGTTGGCTGATGGGCTGCGCCTTCATCGAGAGTCTTCTCTCCGACTCTCCGGTGCATACCGCCAGCCCGCCAACGGTTTATTAACTGCTACGCCGCCGGGCCGCGATTCGGCGGCGAGTCGGGAATTGAGGGTGTAACCATGAAAACCAGATGAACTGTGTTCATCTTTGGCTGTGCGGTGTTGATTGCCGGATTCGCGCTGGCGAGCCTACCTGGGGTTGGCCGGGCCCAACTGCTAAACGATCACCTCAAGTGCTACAAGATCAAAGATAAGACGAAGTTCGTCGCTGAGGCCACGCTTACCGCTTTACAAGCAGAATTCGGTGCTGAAGATTGCAAGATCAAAGGCAAGGCAAAGCTGCTGTGCGCGCCGGTGAACAAGGACGTAACGACCTTCGAGGACAAGAGTGACGAGAAGTTCGGGCACGCGCCGTTCGCAGGACCGGACCTTACTTTCGACAGAATCTGTTACAAGTTGAAGTGTCCCGGGCTCGAGATCGACGCGCTGGAGGTGACCGATCAGTTCGGGACCCGCATGGTGGAGAAATTCAAGCCGGCGATGCTTTGCACGCCGGCCATCAAGGGGCAGCCTCCCGTGTGCCCGATGGACTTTACGTCCGGCGCTTGCGATGCCTATCGAGATGATCTCGCCCCTGGTTGCAAGGCGTGTTGTGACGCCGACAACGATTGCGGTAGGGAATGTTCCACTGCGCAGGATCTCAACTGTTCAGCCGGCGTCGAGAATTTGATTTGCGCGGCAACGATGAACGACGCGGGTTGCTCGTCGGTGTGCGCTTGCAACTAGCCAGGTGGGCGGGCCGAACTAGAGCCTACTTGCCGTAACACGTTACCGGGTCCGCGCGCGCCGCCGCACGAGTAGATGCGATGGCGCGCCGTGCAGATGGCCCCGAACTATTCCGTCAAATCACGCTACCGCGTGTGTCTTGGGGCTGGACAACACAACCGGCCAGCACGGGGTTTTTCAACGGGCTGCCCGCTCGCCCCCCCTCACCCGGGTTGCGATTTCCCTCCCAGGCGATAAGTTTCCCCGGCCGTGTCGCTATTCGTAACGTTCGAGGGCATCGAAGGCTGTGGGAAGTCCACCCAGGCCGAGCTTCTGGCCGAGCATCTGCGCGCCGAGGGCCGCGAGGTCACGCTTACCCACGAACCGGGCGGAACCGAGCACACCCGCGAGATACGAAGGCTCCTGGCCGATCCCGACTGCGCTCTCGACGACCGGGCCGAGCTGTTCTTGTTTCTCGCCGACCGCGCCCAGCACGTGCGCAGCGTGATCCAGCCGGCCCTCGAGCGCGGCGCCATAGTCGTGTGCGACAGGTACTCGGATTCGACGATGGCCTACCAGGGATACGGGCGCGGACACGACGTCGGCTGGCTGGAGGGTGTCAACGAATACGCCTCCTATGGCTGCGTTCCGGGTCTCACCTTGTGGATCGACTGCGACATCGCTACCGGGCTCGCGCGCGCGCGCAAGGACACTGGCGGTCCCGGCGACCGCTTCGAGGCCGAGCCACTGCCGTTCCACACCAGCGTCCGCCAGGGCTTCGCCGAGCTCTGCAAGCGCTTTCCCGAACGTATCGTGAGAATCGACGGCAACCTGCCCATTGATGAGGTCACGGCCCACGTAATCGCCGCCGTGGCGCCACACCTGCCATGAGCGCGGCGGACCGACCCGTCGGACACGAAGCCGTGCTCGAGCGGCTCGAGTCGTTCGCCCGTTCCGTGGCCGCCGGGAACGACGACTTGCTGCACCACGCCCACCTGATGGCCGGGCCCGCCGGCGTCGGCAAGTTTCGCGTGGCGTTGTGGTGGGCATCCTTGCTCAAGTGCCGGCAGGCAGGCGGCTGCGGCGGTTCCTGTGAAAGCTGCCGCCTGGTGAACGCGGGAGTTCATCCCGACCTGGAGCTGATCGAGGTGTCCGCCGATTCGAAGGCCGGCGTCATCGGCATCGGTCAGATCCGCGGCGACCGTGAGCGCAGGATACCGGGACTGATCCAGAGGATGGCGCTCAAGCCCCTGCAACCGGGCCCGCGCATCGCGATCATACGCGATGCGCATGCGATGACCCCGGAGGCCCAGAACTCGGCGCTCAAGCTTCTCGAGGAGCCGCCCGGCTTTGCCGTGATCGTGCTGGTGGCCGACAACGTATCGGCTTTGCTGCCAACGGTCCGCTCACGTTGCCAGTTGCTCCGTTTCGGTGCGCTCTCTGAAGAGGAGCTCGCGCGCATCCTCGCTGAAGACGGCCGCACCCGCGAAGAAGCGACCGCGGCCGCAGCCATCGCGCGCGGTAGCGCCGCCCGCGCCCTCGACTACGACGCCGAAGGGCTGGCCGAACGTGAGGAGCTGTTACTCGGCTTCGAGCAGGCCCGCCATGACCGCGAGGCCCTGGAGCCGTTCGTACTGGAGCTGGCGGGACTCAAGGCGAAGGGCTACGGCTTGGGCGAGATTCTCCAGTGGCAGCTCGAGAAAGTAGAAGCTGGCCTCGGCGGCAAGGTAAGTGAAGGCTCCGAGCGCCTTCGCGAGATCCTCGACGGTCTGTCGGCAAACGACATCGAGCGGCTAGTGGACGATGCCGGCCGCATTCATCGAACCATCGCGATGCTCGACCGCAACGCCAACGCCAAGATCGCACTTCGCGACCTGCTCCTCAATATGGGACACTGACGGCAAGGATACCGATGGCCGATAAAATCTACTTTACGACCCCGCTCTACTATGTGAACGCCGAGCCGCATCTCGGCCACACCTACACGACCGTCGTCGTCGATACGCTGGCCCGCTATCACCGGCTGATGGGACGTGAGGTGTTCTTCATGACCGGCACCGACGAGCACGGAGACAAGATCGCCCAGGCAGCCGAAGCCAACGACGCCGAGCCCAAGGCATATGCGGACCGTATAAGCGGCGTGTTCCGCTCGACCTGGGACACCTGCAAAATCACCTACGACCACTTCATCCGCACCACCGACGACTACCACGTCGCATACGTCCAGGAGATTCTGCAGCGCGTATACGACCGCGGCGACATCTACTTCGGCGAGTACGGCGGCAAGTACTGCACCGGCTGCGAGCGCTTCTACACCGACCGCGAGCTCAACGATGGCAAGTGCCCCGACCATCAGACCGAACCGGAGTGGATCAAGGAAGAGAACTACTTCTTCCGCATGGGCCGCTACCAGGAGCGCTTGCTCGAACACATCGAGGCCAACCCGAACTTCATAACGCCACAGGGCTACCGCAACGAGGTCCTCGGCCTGCTTCGCGAGCCGCTCGAAGACCTTTGCATCTCGCGGCCCAAGAGTCGGCTGGCGTGGGGTATCGAGCTGCCGTTCGATTCTAACTACGTCTGCTACGTTTGGTTCGACGCTCTGCTCAACTACCTGAGCGGGCTACTCCACCTCAAGGGAGACGATCACGAAGGGTTCTGGCAGCACGCCCACCACATGATCGCCAAGGACATTGTAAAGCCTCACGCGGTGTTCTGGCCGACCATCCTGATGGCCGCCGATCTGCCGCTCTACGAGCAGCTTCACGTGCACGGCTACTGGGTAATGGGCGAGTCGAAGATGTCGAAGTCACTCGGCAACGTCATCCGGCCGCTAGAGATGCGCGAGCGCTTCGGTCTCGACAGCTTCCGCTACTTCCTGTTGCGCGACATGGCCTTCGGCATGGACTCGAACTTCACCGAAGACGCCTTCATAACGCGTTTCAACGCCGATCTGTCCAAC
>PIVZ01000333.1 GCA_003354045.1 bacterium | reverse complement strand
CGCCACCGTAGGCCTGGGCGACGATATCGGAGGCCGGCTCGTCGGCCAGCGGGCCTTCGTGGCCGAAGCCGTTGATGTCGGCGTAGATGAGATCGGGCTTTGTCTTGCACAGGGATCCGTAGTCGAGGCCGAGCTTGGTGGCCACGCCCGGCCGGTAGTTGATCAACACCACGTCGATCCGCGGCATGAGACGATGGATTACGTCGAGGCCCTCCGGACGTGCGAGGTCTACGATCAAGCTCTGCTTGCCCCGGTTCGCCCATTGAAACGTCTTGCCGTGCCCGGGCACGGGGCTGCCCAGGTTGCGAAAGGGCTCACCACCCGGCGGTTCTACCTTTATGACCTCGGCACCGAGGTCGGAGAGTTGCACGCCCGCATAAGAGGCAGAGAAGATCAGCGAGAACTCGAGCACGCGCACGCCCGCGAGCGGACCGCGCGCGGGGCCGGCTTCAATATCCGTCATGGTTCGTTCACCTCGATGTTCTCAGCAAGCAGCGAGTCGATGCTTCCCTTCATTACCTCTTCAGCAAGTGCCACTCAGAGCCACTCCTCGGGCTGATCGACGGTCTTGGCTACCACCGCGAGACATTCCTCGGCCGTGCCCCAGGCCAGCGAGCGCTCCTTGGCGCGAAGCGTGTAGAAGTAGAGATCGTGCTCCTCCACGTAGCCCTGGCCGCCGTGCAACTGGTGGGCAAGCATGGTGACCTCGGGGGCCGCCTGCGAGGCGGCGGCCTTGGCAATGGCCACCTGCTCGGCGCTGGCCTCGCCGCGCTCCAGCGCATCGAGCGCCTCGTAGACGAGAAATCGCGTGCTCTCGATATCGGTGGCCATGTCGGCGGCGTGGTGCTGCACGGCCTGGAAGCTGCCGATCGGCTTGCCGAACTGTTCGCGGACTGACGTGTACTCGACCGTCATCTCCAGCGCCTTCTGCATACACGCCAGCGCCTGGACGCCTGCCAGCGACCGCCCGAGCTTGACGAGAAACTCATACCCGTCGATTCCGCAGATCGGCTCGGCGGCCACACCGTCGTAGCCCACCTTCGATTGTGGCGTTCGGCCCACCGAGCTCAGCGCCTCGATACTCACCCCAGGATTGGCCGCATCTACGATGAACAAGCCTATCTCACCGCCACGGCGTGCAGCCACGAGGTGATGGGTGGCAAAGGCCGCGTAATCCACGAAATACTTCTCACCTTGAAGCCGGCCGTCGCGATCGACGGTGGCGGCAACAACTCCGAATCGATCGCCTTCTTCGAGAAGCGAGGGGACGACCGTCGCCTTGCCCGCCAGTACGTCGCTTATGATCTCTTGGCAGCGCGCGGCCGAGCCTTGCTCTGCGTCGGCGGCCGCCGCTCCGCCCGATTCGTCCGATGCATCGGATCCCTGTCCTGTTTCCGACTCGGCCGGGTCTTGCCCTCCATCGCTCGCGCTCGCGCCGCAGCGGTAGATCGTCAACGCGCACATCAGCACCTCGGCAACAGGCACCAGCGCCGCCCTGCGCTGCACTTCCTCGACGAGTAGCCCGGCATCCACGAGACCGCCGTCGCCACCGCCAATGTCGGCCGGAAACGCGATCCCCAGCCAGCCGTATTCGTTCAGTGCGCCCCACAACACCTCGTCGGTCTGCTGCGCTGTCTCCCGCTCGCGCACACGCGAGTATGACACCTCGGCCTCCAGGAACTTGCGCAGGCTGTCGCGGAACATCGTCTGGGTTTCAGTAAGCTCGAGATTCATCGTCCCCTCCTCATCGCGGCATGCCCAGGTGAAACAGTGCAATGATGGTGCGCTGCACCTCGTTGGTCCCACCGCCGAAGCGCAGCAATGGGGAGAGCCGATAGGTCCACTCCATCAGGCCGTCGGCGGGAGCCAGCTCGCCTGTATCCGCCCCGAGTCCTCCGTAGCGACCGAGCAGGTCCATTGCGGTGTTGGCCAAGCGATAGCGGAGCTCGCTGCCGTAGATCTTTGCCATCGACGCCTCGGCCACACCGAGCCCGCCTTGCGCGATTGTGTACGCGTTCTTGGTCGCGATCGCCCGCTGGCGGTGCAGATCGATCTTGAGTTGGGCCAGGCGGCTCCTCACCACGGGATCAACGAGCACTTCGGGACGTTCATCCCTGAGATGCTCGACCAGAATATCGAAGCAGCGTGCCAGGCTGCCGGTGGCGGCCAGCCCCACGCGCTCGAGGTTCAGCGCGTGCATCATGATCTCCCAGCCGCCGTTGAGCCCGCCCACGAGGTTGCCCGCAGGAATGCGCACATCGTCGTAGAAAGTCTCGGTGGTCTTGACCCCGCTCATCGTGACCAGCGGTCGGATGGTTACCCCGTCGGCATCAAGCGGCACGATGAATATCGAGATGCCCCGGTGCTTGCTTGCCTCAGGATCGGTGCGTGCGGCCAGCCACACGTGCGAGGAGGTCTCGGCCAGCGAGGTCCAGATCTTCTGCCCCTGGATGATCCAATCGTCGCCCGCCCTCTCGGCCTTGGTGCGCAGACTGGCCAGATCGGTTCCGGCGTTCGGCTCGCTGTAGCCGAGCGCGAAGCGATAGTCGCCCTTCCATATGCCCGGCAGGTACTCCTTCTTCAGCTCCTCGCTGCCGAAAGCCATGATGGTCGGCGCGATGGAGGTGAAGGAGAGCATGCCGTACGGCATGCCCCAGTACTCCATCGTCTCGATGAAGATGAACTGGTAGAGCCGGTCGCGGCCGCCGCCGCCATACTCGGTCGGCCAGCACATGCGCATCCAGCCGCGCTCGTCGAGTGCATCTTGGAACTTGCGGGTGTACGGACCTGGCGTGCCCTCGCCGAAGCCGTATTCCTCGAGCAGCTCGGGACTCCGCCACTCGTGGATGAACTCGACGAGATCGTCCCTGAAGTCGAAGTACTCCTGCTCCCAACGAAAATCCATGCATCACCTCCGGGTGCAGGCGTGATGCTACACGAGTGCCAGAGGTGAAACAGCCCCGCCGCGGCAGTCCTGCCGGCATTTGACTGGCGCCCGGCGGCCCGCCAGCATTGCCCGTCGGCATACGAGCGTCAGAACCCCGCGTACGGCGCTCGCCGTGAGGAGAGTAGCGAAATGGAAGAATCCCTCATCACCCCCGAGGCGAAAGCCATGGAGGGCAAGGAGATCGGTCGCAAGACCGCCCCGGTCCTGTTGAAGGAAGCACAACGCTTCGCGGCCGCGGCGAACGATCTCAACCCCCTCTACTTCGACGAAGAGGTGGCCAAGGCCGCCGGCTACAGAGGCATCATCGCCCCGCCGATGTTTCTCCCGCAGGTCACGCAGGGAGTGACGCGGTTGGATACGCTGTTGCCCGACGGCATCGCGAGCATGCCCGGCGCCAACCTGCCACTACGCGCAGAGCGCCGGATGGCAGGCGGCGAGGCTTACGAGTTCTTGGCGCCGCTCTATCCCGGCGACACACTCACCGCGGTAACCGTCATCGGTTCCATCGAAGAGAAGGCCGGCCGCTCGGGGCCGTTCGTCCTGGTGACGCTGGAGACCGTTTACACCGACCAAGACGGAGCGACGGTCGCAAAGGGCCGTTTCACGCTCATCGCGAGGTAGTCATGTCCAAGCAACAGCTCTACTACGAAGACGTCTCGGTCGGCGACGAGATCCCACCCGTGACCGATAGTGTGTCCGAGGTGCAAATGTTCTTCTTCAGCGCCGCCACCAACAACGGCCACCGCATCCACTACGACCTGCCCTATGCGCAGTCGGAGGGATTGCCGACCATCCTGGTGCACGGCCCATTGCAGGCCGCTCTCATCGCCAGGACGATAACGGATTGGATCGGCCCCGCCGGCCGCCTGACGAGTATAGACATCCAGAACCGCGGCAGCGCCGTCCCTCACCAGGAGATCACCTTCGGCGGCCTCGTCAAGGAGAAGATCGAAAAGGACGGCCAGTATCTGGTCACCTGCGAGATCTTCGAGCGCAACGACGCCGACGAGGTTCTCATGCCCGGCAGTGCAACGGTGAGCCTACCTAGCAGAGCGGACTAGCGGGCGCCGCAGCGGATTAACGCTCTGTCATCAGTTCAGTTCTTGCGGTTGCCAAGCTCAAAGAACGGGAGCAGACTTGAGCCATGGCCGTACCGTCGCGCGAAGACCTTGACCAGCTGAGCATACCCGAACGGGTGCAGCTGATAGAAAAACTCTGGGAGAGCATCTCTGAATCGACAGCCGACTTTCCTCTGACAGACGTGCAGCGCGCCGAACTCGACCGCCGTATTACCGCCCATGAGGCCGACCCCTCTGCCACCGAGTCGTGGGACGCCGTTCAAGCGCGCCTCGAGCGTAAGGCGTGAGGCCCCGGCGCGGCGCTTAAAGCAGCATTGCCGTCGCCGCTATTCCACACAGAACAGCTACTCGCGAAATGGCAGACGCGGTCGCTGACCTCACCCCGACGCGCTTCCCTGTGGAAATCCGATTTCTGCGTCCCCCTCGCTTGACGCCGCATCCGTCACCATCCACAACATGGCACCCATTTGCGAGGAGGACTTGATGGCAGACCTACTGGAACTGGCCGAAAAGGCGTGGAACGGAGAGCTCGATCTGGTGTCCGAGCACCACCCCGTACACACGTCCTACGAAGGCGCGTGCGAGCTGGCGCCCGATCTGCTGGGGATGAAGAAGCTGGCCGGGTTGTTCGTGATCGACACGGGAGACGGTCTGGTGCTGCTCGATGCCGGGGCTTGGTTCGAAGTCGATTCCATCTACGAGGAGGTCCGCCGCTGGCGGCCCGACACGCCGGTGGTCGCGGCGATCTTCTCGCATCATCACGTGGATCACATTTTCGTTACCGGGCGCTTCGAGGCCGAAGCCGCGGAAAAAGGATGGCCTGCGCCCACGGCCTACGCGCACGAGCTGATGCCGGATCACTTCGAGCGCTACTGCCGCACGATCGGCTGGAACACGGCGATCAACCGCCGACAGTTCGCCATCGACCTGCCCGAGTTCCGCTTCCCGGAGACCTTCCGCTACCCGGACGTGGTCTTTCGCGATCGCCTTACGTTCAAGCGGGGCTCGCTTACGTTTTGTCTCAACCATGGACGCGGAGAGACGGACGACCACACGTGGACATGGATCCCCGAGCGCCGGATTCTCGTCCCCGGCGACTTGTTCATCTACGCGGTGCCCAATGCCGGAAACCCACAGAAGGTGCAGCGTTATGTGAGCGACTGGGCGGACGCGCTCGAGAGCATGGCGGCGCTCGGCGCCGAGACGATGCTGTGCGGGCATGGGCTGCCGATATTCGGCGCTGACCGCATACACGAGGCGCTCACCACCACGGCCTCGCTGCTACGCTCGATCGAGGAGCAGACGCTGGTGCTCATGAACGAGGGCTGTTCGCTCGACGAGGTGCTCCGCGGCGTAAAGCTCCCGGCCGACCTGATGGAGAAGCCCTACCTCAGACCCGTCTACGACGACCCACGCTTTCTCATCCGCATGGTATGGCGCCGTTACGGCGGTTGGTGGGACGGGGAGTTCGACACCCTACTGCCGGCAAGCAAGGCCGAGCAAAGTGCGGAATGGATCGCGCTTGCCGGCGGCGTAAAGGCCGTGCTCGACCGCGCCCGTGCACTGAGCGACGAAGGAAGCCACGACCTGGCCTGCCACCTCATCGAGGCCGCTCGTTACGCCGCGCCCGATAACAGCGACGTCCACGCCCTACGCACGCAGATCTACAGCACCAACTCAGAGACGCAGACATCGTCCA
>PIVZ01000912.1 GCA_003354045.1 bacterium | reverse complement strand
AGCAGGCGTGCCTGGTTGAATGGCCACCGCCGCGCCCGCCGCCGTGCCCACCGTGGCCGCCGCCGAGCCCGCCGTCGAGCCTGTGGGATACGGTCAGCGCGGCAAGCATCTACGCGGGCCCCGAGCGTGACCGGGGCGGCGAAAAGGAGATAGGCAGCAATGGCCGAATCGATCGAACTGACCGAAGAGATGAAAGCTCGGGTCGGCGAGCAGGGGCCCCCGTGGACCTACGAGCTCACGACCACCAGCGTGAGGGCCTTCGCCCGTGGAGTCGGTTACACCGACCCGGTCTACTACGACGTCGAGGCGGCCAAGAAGGCCGGCTACCGAGACCTGCCGGCCCCGCCGACTTATCTCGGGACGCCCGTCTTCATCCCCGGCCGCTGCAGCGACACCTTCAGTGGTCCATCGGAAGGCGCACCGACCATCGAGCACGGCCTCAAGGGTCTCTTGGACGGTGGGACCGAGACCGAGTACTTCGACCAGGTCTGCGCCGGCGACAAGCTCACCGTCGTGCAGAAGGTAGCCGGAATCGACGTTCGTTCGAGCAAACAGCTGGGGAAAATGCTCATCGTCAGCCTCGAGACTTCTTACACGAATCAAGACACCGGCAAGCTGGCCGCCATCCAGCGCGGCCAGGTGATCTACTACTAGAGGAGGGCGTCGTGGCTGTTACCTGGGAAAACATAGAGGAAGGAAGCGAGCTGCCCGAGATCCGTAAGACTCCGACCGTAACCCAACTGGTCAAATATGCGGCCGGCTCCGGCGACTTCAATCCACTCCATCACGACTACAACTTCGAGCAGTCCAAGATGATCGGCTCGATCATCTGTCACGGGCGCTACAAGTACGCCTCGTTGGGCGAGCTGGTCTCCAACTGGCTCGGTCACAATGGACGCGTTCGCAAGCTCTCGTGTCAGTACCGCGGCATGGACATGCCCGGCAACGAAATAGTATGTCGCGGAACGGTGGCGAAGAAGTACGAAGAGAACGGAGAGAAGATCGCCGAGCTGACCGTCTGGACCGAGAACGCGGAGGGCAAGAAGACCACGCCCGGCCAGGCAATCGTCGTCTTCAAATAACGCCCGAACCGGCAACACCTGCGAACGCCGCGGCCGATCCACTGCGAACGCCGCCTGCAGCCGGCACCGAATGGGTTGGCGGCCGCTCAGGGTCGCGCTCGTTCGCTAAGTGGAGCTCTTGTCTCCCTTGATGTCCTCATAGGCGCGGCCTTGCTCGGCAGTGGCCGAGGTGGGAAGGCCCCGCTCGGCCCAGCCCTGACAGGTTGTCTTGCCCTGTTTGTCCTTCTCGCCACCGAAACCGCCGCGCATATCCACCAAGCTGGTGAAGCCGGAGTCGGCAAGCATCTGGGCGGCCCTGAGCGAGCGGGCGCCGCTCCTGCAGCCGATGACCAGATTATCG
>PIVZ01000332.1 GCA_003354045.1 bacterium | reverse complement strand
CAATTCGAGTCGAAGTGGCGGGCGTGGGTGAGATGTTCGGCCGGACCGACGCGATGGCCGTGCGCTCCGGCCTGTGGAAGTACGTTCGAACCGCGCTCAGAGAGCCTTGCTACAAGAATCCGACCGATTACCGCCGTGACTTGACGTCGGTCAACCCGACCAAGGTGATCGGCGGAACCCGAATTGCGGATCACGAGTGTGCTTCCTACTTGGCGGAAGCGCTCTACTATGTCGGTACAGGCACGGGAGGTCTGTCGGCAGAGCAAGACAATATGTTGGAGCGCTACCCTGACGTGGCGGCGCCGCTACGAGAGTTTGTGGAGACGATGTCGTCGAGACGCGGGACGGCCGAGGAGTTCGAGACCACCGCCGAGCAAGATGCCAAGCTCGAGAGTCTCGGCTATCTAGAGTAATCCGAAGCTGGCTGGAACAGAGCTACGTGCTGCCTGCGAGACCGAGCCCTCGCCGATCTGCAGGTAGTAGTAGCAGGCGGAAGGATGGCGAGGCGCTACGACCACTGCCTTGCGTAGTGGAACCGATGCAAAAAGCGCCCGCTGGATCGAACGCGCAGTGAACAAGCGAACCTACCTGATGCTCAGCCTGGCGATGGTTGCCGTTGCCGTTGCCGTGCGGCTGAACAACGCGGTCCAGTTTCCGCCTCTGCGTGGCTACGACGGCTTTGGGCACTTCACCTACATCTGGTACTTGGCCGAGACTGGCCGAATACCTCTGGCTACCGAGGGCTGGTCATTCTTTCACCCGCCGCTCTACTACTGGCTGATGGCAGCCATCTGGAAGGCGCTGCCGACCATCGATCCCATGGTGAGGCTCGAGCTGGGGACCGCCGTGATGAGCCTGCTCAGCCTGTCGCACGCGGCGGTAGCCTACGTGATAGTCCGACGTGTGGTTCCGACGTTGCCAGTAGTCCATCTGCTGGTACTCGGCTTGATGCTGTTTCTGCCGGTTCATCTCTACAGCGCGTCTTTCCTCGGTAACGAAGGGCTGAGCGGTGCCCTGTGCAGCCTCTCCTTGCTTGCTCTGCTTGCGGTGCTGCGCCGCGCGACCTGGAAGCGGGCGGTTCTGCTCGGCCTGCTGCTCGGTATGGCGATACTCACCAAGTTCTCGGCGGGGGCGGTGGTGGCCGGTGCGCTGACCACTCTCATGCTGTGGACGATCAGGCGAGCGAGGACCGCCGCTGCCACTGGTGCGGGTGCGAGCGAGGCGGTGCGAAGAGAGATCGTCGCGGGAGCACGCACGTTGGGTGTCGTCGGCGCGGTCATGCTCGTCGTCTGTGGCTGGTACTACGCCCGCAACATGGAGCTCTACGGCACTCCTTTCAAGTTGAGCCGCGGCGAGTTCATGGTGCGGTTGGTCGAGGAAAACCAGCCTCAGGCAAGACGCACGCTGCTCGAGTATGTAGTTTTTGACCCGGTGGTGCTGCGGCGGCCGCAGTGGCCGCGCGGGCCCATAATGCGCGATGACTCGCCTTATGACACCATGCGCTCGGTGCGGGACTCGGTATGGACGGGTGTGTACGCCAACACCTGGTTTGACGGATTCGGCGGCTGGGTGCTACCGCCCGTCACCGAGAGCGAGCTCGCGCGCCGCTCGGGACAGGCGCTGCTGTGCCTGGGACTGGTGCCGACGGCTCTCATGCTGCTCGGGTTCGTCTCTGCCTGTGCGAGGCTCCGCCGCCAGGGCTGGGACGGCACTATCGTGGCCATGCTGACCACCTTTGCGATCATGATCGCGGTCTTCATAAGCCACACCTTCAAGGTGCCGATTCCCGCCTCCGTCAAGGCCACCTATTTCATTCCGATTTCGGCTATTTTCGGCTTCTGGTTCGCCCTCGGGCTGGAGCGGCTCGCTCGGTGGCGCCCTCGCTGGCTGAACGCAGTCGCACTGGAGTCGGCGGTTCTCGGCGGGCTGAGCGTCATCGTATTCTCGCAAGGTTTGCTCTTCGACGTCTCGGACATCTACGCCAGCCTTCCCAACTACACGTCGGCGTTGCGAAACCAGCGTGCGATTGTCTACTACGCCGCCGGCGACCGGTCGCGTGCTCGCGAAATCTTCGAGGTTTCGGCGGCCGACGATTGGCATCTTGCCTACGAGAACCTGGCCTACCTGGCTGCCGACGAGGGAGAGGCGGAAGAGGCACTCGCGCTGCTCTCGAAAGCCGACGGTTTGCTGGAAGAGCAGGCATTCGGCACGCCCGAAGGCCGGCGCCAGTACGTCGCCACGACGCGAGCGGAACTTCGGAATTCCACCGCGGTCTTCCTGCATGCGGCGGGTCGCGACGACGAGGCATTGCCTGTGGCCAATGAGGCGGTCGCGCTCGACGCGAGCATCCCGGCGGCCCACTACAACGCCGGCGTCCTCGAGCTCATTGCCGCCCTCCGGGCCCGCGAAATCGCGGAGGCCGAAGGTGCAGTCCACATCGACCGTGCGGAAGCACGCCTGAGACGCAGCATCGAACTCGACGAGGGCCTGGTCGAGGGGCACGCGATGCTCGGTGTGGCTGTCGCCATCGCGGGGCGTTGCGATGAAGCTCTCGCGAAGCTCTCATGGGCGCTTGCGCCCCACCCCGAGCTGCACAGGAAGTACCCGGTCGAGACGGGCACCGGGGCCGGCTTCTTCGCCGCCGTCGCACGCCGGCGCCTGATCGACGTGCTACCGGAAGACCTCGACCCCCACCACTGGTTGCGCCGGTGCGACGCCTCCGCCCGCGCAGAATGATCCGTCTTGCGTCCCCAACGCGGATTAACTATTGCATTGTCTCGCCGTGACGAACATGAGCACGCCTCTCGGATGCATACCGGTCAAGGCGGCCGGACACAACGAAGAGATTGCCGCGGCTCCCCCCGACTTGGCCGCTGAGGGCTACTACACTCTACGCACTCTGTGCCATGCCTGGTATGGAATAGGTCGGCGGGCCCGCCTCCACCACCTCGAAACACCGCCATTCCGTTTGACGTATTCCGCGTTGCGGAATAGCATGGTTCTGTGATCCGGAGCTTTCGGTGCAAGGATACCGAGCAACTCTTCGGCGACGATGATGTGCGGCGGTTTCGCGCGGTCGAGCGCGTAGCACGGCGGAAGCTGCTCTTGCTGCACAGAGCGGTTCGCTTGACGGATTTGAGGTCTCCTCCCGGGAACCGACTCGAGGCGCTTCGCGGTAAACGCAGAGGCCAGCACAGCATTCGGATCAATGATCAGTGGCGTCTTTGCTTCGCGTGGATCGACGGTGACGCCCACAACGTGGAGATCGTCGACTATCACTAGTAGTCGGCTGCCGGCGATGCAGGGGAGAACGATATGGTAAAGAAGCTCCAATTGATCCCACCCGGCGAGATTCTCCTCGAGGAGTTCTTGAAGCCGCTAGGCATCAGTCAGAACAAGCTAGCCCGTGATATTGATGTCCCGCCGGCAAGGATCAACGACATCGTGCATGGACGTCGTGCGGTTACGGCCGATACGGCATTGCGGCTCGGCCGATATCTCGGAACATCGGCAGACCTGTGGCTCGGGCTACAGGTCGAGTACGATCTGCGCAGGGCCAGGCGCGGTCGTTGGCCGCAAGTGGAACGCAGAATTCGCCCGATCGAAGCCGCCTGACCAATCGCGGCGAGAGTAGGCCGCCGGCGCTTGATCGACGTGCTACCGGAAGACCTCGACCCCCACCACTGGTTGCGCCGGTGTCAGCTCCCCGCTCCCGCGGAATGACCCGTCTTGCGTCCTCATCGCGGATTCAATATGGCATTGTCTCGCCGTGACGAAATCGAGTGCAAGGGGGGACTGGCCGGCGCTGATGCCGTGGGCGGAGTTCCAGGAGGTGGCGCCCAAGAGGCCCAAGCATACGGCTGAGCCGCTGCCATTGATGATTGATGCCCTGGAGCAGGCCGACCTCGCGGGGTTCGTACGCAAAGCCTGCGCGGAGAATGCACCGATCACCGTCGTCGTAAACGACGCCCATCGTTTTACCGACACCCGCACGTTCTTGGATGCGCTCTTCTCCGTCGCGGCCGGCGATCTGTCGGGCTCGGAAATCTCCGTGTTGAGATTGCTGGTTGCGGCGGGCTCGCACCAGGCCGAGGCGCCCGAGCGGCGCGCCCACGAGGACGCCATCCTCGGTCCCTGGAAGCATCATTTCCACGAGATCGCCTGGCACGATGCGCGCGACCCGCGCTCCCACAAACAAGTGGGCGGCACGACTTTGCACCACTGGATGGCCGAGGGCGGTTTTTACATCGCCTGTGGCAGCATGGAGCCCCACTACTTTGCGGGCATTACCGGCGCTCACAAGACGCTCACGGTGGGTGTAATGGGGATCGGGAGCCTGACCGACAACCACATGCACGCCGTATCTCCGGAGGCCCAGCCGCTCAAACTGATGGGCAATCCGGTTCATGAAGGCATCATCGAGACGCTCGGTCACATAGAGAAATCCGGTGCGCGCTTGCTGGCGCTCAACCAGATCGTGGTCAAGGGACGAGTGGTTGCCTGCACTGCCGGCGATCCGCGTGCGGCACTCAATGAGGGGCTGCCAGTGGCGGGTACGTGCTTCAGCTCGCTTCTTCTGCACCAGGTGGATGTCGTGGTGGCCGAGGTGAAGCCGCCCCTCGACCGCGACCTCTACCAGGCCGACAAGGGAATCAAGAACACGGAGACCGCCGTGCGCGACGGTGGGGTCATACTCGTGGAAGCGGAGTGTGCGAAAGGTGTGGGCATCGATCACTTCCTCGAGCTGTTGCGCGAGGCTTCCACCTTCGATGCGGCCATGCAGCGCATGAGGAGCCGTGGGTATCGGCTCGGCGACCACAAGGCGGTGCGTCTACGCGCGCTGATGGATCTGCGTAAAGTGCAAGTGGGAGTGGTAAGCTCGCTGCTCGACCCGGCGCCGTTGGCCGGGCTGGGGATTCGTGTCTTCCCCGAGCGCGCCGCTGCGGCCGAATGGGCCAAGCGGGTTCTCGGTGGCGGCAACCTGCAGGGTGTGGTCGTGCACGACGCGGGCAATCTGGCCCTCAAAGTCGTTTGAGTGCGGTTTAGGGTTTCTCGGTGACCGGCCGGTTGTTACTTCTGAGTGATGGGATGACGCGGCGATGAGCGAGACTGAGCACTGGGTAGCCCGTGCCCGGCGGCCGCGGGGCGAGGTCGGAGATTTCCGCCGCCTCCACGGCGCAGACGAGATCGAGCCCTATCTGGAAGACGCTGCGCACTACCCGGGAGGCAGGACCGGCGAGGTCTGCTTTCCCGGCAACGAAGCCGAGGTGGCCGCGCTGCTCGGCGAAGGCCGGCCCGTTTTGGCAATCGGCGTACAGTCGTCGCTGACCGGCGGGGCCACGCCGCGCGGCGAGACCGTGCTCTCTACCGAGCGCATGAAGTCGATCTTGGCCTGGACCGATGACGGCGTACGCGCCGAGACCGGTCTGGTGCTCGCGGAGCTCGAGCAGGAGCTAAAAGCGCGCGATCTCTACTATCCCCCGGCGCCCACCTTTGATGGGGCCACGCTGGGCGGCGTCGTTACCACCAACGCCGCCGGCGCGGCGACATTCAAGTACGGCACCACCCGGCAATGGGTGCGCGGTCTGACGGTCGTGCTTGCGGGCGGTGACGTGCTCGACCTGCGGCGCGGCGAGGTTCGTGCCCACGATCGGGGTTACTTCGAGATAGAGGGTGCCGCGGGCGGGCGCGTTCGAGTCGATGTGCCTGACATCGAACTGCCGAACGTGCCCAAGTGCTCGGCCGGATATCACGC
>PIVZ01000331.1 GCA_003354045.1 bacterium | reverse complement strand
ATTAGCCGCGACTTCAGGCTTCCAGTCGCTCAACCTCGACTCGGGTGCCGCGGTCGTTCAAGCCGGGCTCGCCCATAACCATGGTCGGCTGTAGATGGAAGTAGCCGCCGGCTGCTTGCAGCGGGTTGAGCGGGCTGGGCATCAGCACCTGGTGCGACTCGTGGCCCCTGAACTGATACGGCTCCCAGCCGTGGTAGACGATAACCTGTCCCGGCCGCACACTGGCAGATACGCGCGCCATGACCTGAAAGGAACCCACGTCGTTGTAGGCACGAACGATCTCGCCGTCGGCGATGCCACGGGCAGCCGAGTCGGCAGCCGACATGAACATGAGCGGTTCGCCACGCTGAAGCTGCAGTAAATGGCTCTCGTCACGCCAGGAAGCGTGTATGGACCAGCGAGCATGGCCGCCGGTTATCGAGAGTGGATAGTCACCGCCTATGGCCGGGTTGTCTTTGTGTGTGGGTAGTTCTTCCTCGAGTTCGAGAAAGTATTCCTGATCGATGTAGAACTGGAGGCGGCGAGTCAGAGTCGGCCAGGGTTGCTTGTCGCGCGTATGCCAGGTGTTGGCTGTAATCGTCTGATCCGGCTCGATATCGGTGGCATTGCCGAGATTGACGAAGCTCAGACCCAGTTCCGTGTAACGTGCGTAGCCTTTGTCCTTGATTGCTTCCCATGAGATGCCGCCCATGTTCGAAGCCATCTCGAACATGTCCGTCAGTAACGTTTCTGCGCCGTCTTCCGTGTATCGCCCTTTGAAGGTGAAGTCGTCGTAAATGCTGTCCAGGCGGCGTTCTTCTCCGCTACGGTCGCGGAAGATCGAGACGCCTCTTCGCCTCGCGCGTTGCTGCAGCTTCTTCAGGTAGAGGCAGTGGATGGCCCAGTCGGACTTCGATTCGAGCCAGGGCTCGACGGCTCGCGTGACCACGTGGCCGAAAGGCGCGATCGGCGTCCCCCAGGTGATGTCGTCCTTCTCGTACCAGCCGGCGGCGGGCAGGACGTAGTCGCTCATGCGCGCCGTATTGCTCATGCGCCAATCCAGAGTTACCAGCAAATCGAGCTTGGGCAGGAAGTTCTCGATCAGTCGGTCGTAGTGCCGCACGCGACGGAGGAAATTCCCGCCGGCCTCGAAGAATATCTTGGCCGGCGTCTTCGGCACGTTCTGCCGTCCCTTCTCTATGGACTCGTTGACGTAGTCGGCGAACTCGCGCTTCATCGTGGGGTCGTAGCGAGCCGCACTGCCGAAGGACTCCTCCAGGCCTCCGTGCTTGTAGAAGTAGAGCGGCGAGCCGGTGATCTGTCCACGGGCGTACTCGCGGCGCACCAGCTCGTACATCATCATCTCGGTGCCGTGCCCGGCCAGATACGATTTGAGCATCGTCGGCGCTGCATCGAGGGCCAGCCCGAGCATCCCCACCGCGGGCGGCAAGGAGCCTGAAGCCTGGGAGAAGCCGTCAACGCCCGCGATATGGAGGAAAGGGAAGCCCGTGATGCCGCTGCCTTTCTTTCCGATGTGCCCGCACAGCGTCAGCACGAGGATCTGAGCACGCTCGAGTTCCAGGCCGTGATAGAACTTCGCGAAGTTCGATTGAGTCAGGAAGGTCGCCGCACGCGCCGCCGCGATACGACGCGCCAGGGTGCGAATTTGCTGTGGCGAGGTCCCGGTAATCTTCGAGGCTTTCTCGGGCGCCTACACCGAATACCGAACTCTCTTTCACGGACACACCTACGGCGGCAATCCTCTCGGCTGCGCGGCCGCGCTGGCGAACCTCGACGTGTTCGCCGAAGAAGACACGGTGGCAGCGGCGGCAAACAACGCCGAGGCGCTCGGTCGCTTGCTCGAAGAACACATCGAGCCGCTCGCGCACACCGGCCCGGTGCGTCGCGTCGGCCTCATGGCCGGATTCGATCTTCTCGCCGATCCGCAAACCGGAGAACGCTTCCCTGCCGGCGACCGCCGCGCCAATCGCGCAGTGCTCGCGGCGCGCGAGGAAGGCGTAATCATCCGCCCGCTGGCCGACACCATGATCCTCATGCCACCGCTTCCCTTGGGCGGCGAGCTACTCGAGCGACTGGTCGCCGTTACCGCCCGCGCGGTGGCGCGCGCAACGGAGAGCTGAGATGAGGCGACCCAGCGATGCACACGGCATCCTCGTAACCGGCACCGACACGGGGATCGGCAAGACGTTGGTCTCGTGCGCGATCATCACCGCTCTGTGCGAACGTGGGATAAAGGTGGGGGTCTACAAGCCGGCCGAGACCGACTGCGAGATGGTGAACGACAGGCTCGAAGGCTCCGACTGTCGCCAGCTGGTAACAGCAGCCGGCGGCGGCCAAAAGCCCCACGAAGCGGCCAGCTACCTTTTCGAGGTGCCGGCCGCGCCGCTGGTCGCCGCCGAGACAGCCGGCGCGACAATCGAACCGGGCAGGCTATTGCAGGACTTCGCCAAGATCGCCGTCCATTACAATTTCGTCGTGGTCGAAGGCGCCGGCGGCCTACTGGTTCCACTGGCGGAGTCCTTCACCTACCTGGATCTCGCCGGCAGGCTCCGCATCCCCGTCGTCTGTGTGGTGGGCTCCCGGCTCGGCTGCATCAATCACGCTCTGCTGACGCTCGCGGTACTCGAACATGCCGGACTGCCGATTGCCGGCTACGTGATGAACGCCCTCGAGCAAGAGCCGGAGTACGACGTGGCCGCACGTACCAACGGCGAGATGATCGCACGCTTCACGGAGCAGCGCTGCCTCGGAACTTTCCCCTACGTCCCGGCCGCCTACCGCAACGACTTCGGCTACCTCGCCGACCTGGCCGAGACCCACCTCGACCTCGTTGCGCTGGCTTGAGCCAGCTTCCTAGGAACGGCGAGCGGCGGTGCCGGTCGCGAAGGCCGCCAGTGCCGCCGCGCGCACTTCGGCGAAGGGCCGGCCGTGGGAGCTGGCTGCGCGTGCGACATCCTCGAACTCAGGCTCGGGCGATTCGCTGCCGTCGGGCTTGACGGCGATCTTCACCGCGATGGGCCCGAACTCGGTATCGACGATCTCCGACCGCCGCGGCAACACGGCCCTCCGCATGCTTCGGTAGCGCACGCCGAGCGTCGTGGTCTCGGCGAGCACGCAGGATGCGAGCCCTTCGAGTCCGTCGAGATCGGCCAGCACGGTAAGCCGCATACCGAGCCGTCCCTTCTTCATCTGTAGCGGCGCTACAGTGACGTCACGCGCACCCGCAGCGCGCAGGCGCTCGGCCGCGTAGGCAAGCGCCTCCGGGGTCATGTCGTCGATGTCGGCCTCGATGACGATTATCTCCTCGTCACAGACCTCGTCGGCATCGCCTATCAATACGCGCAATACGTTGGGACGGTCGGCAAGCCGGCGAGTGCCGGCACCGACACCGCTGCCGAGCAGCGTGAAGGACGGGCGCAGCGGCTTGGCGGTGGCCGCGAGGATGGCGGCTCCGGTCGGGGTGACGAGCTCGCCCTCGCCATCGCCGGCAATCACCTCGAAGCCCTCGAGGAGCAGCGCCGTTGCCGGAGCCGGCACCGGCAGCCTCCCGTGGGCGCTTTTCACGTGACCGCTGCCGAGCGGAAGTGGCCCCACGAAGCACGACTCCACGCCAAGCTCGTCCAGGCACCAGGCCGTTGCGACAATGTCGATGATGGAGTCGATCGCGCCGACCTCGTGAAAGGTGACCCTGTCCTCATCGACGCCATGCACTTTTGCTTCGGCGCGGGCCAGCACCGCGAAGATCGCCAACGCGTGTCCAGCGACCGCATCCGAGAGACCGGCCCTGTTCCCTTCTTCGATGAGCGTGCGGATCTCCCGCCAGTCGCGCGCCGCTTGCTTCTCGTCATCGACGTGAACGCGAAACGACAACGCACCGATAGTGCCGACCTCGACCCGCTCGGCGGCAAGCCGATACCCCCCCACCGGAAGACTCTCGAGCGCAGTGGCGAGCCTGTCGAGGCCTTCCTCGACGGCGCCGCCGGCATCGAGCAGCGCGCCCACCGCCATGTCGCCGCTGATCCCGGAAGTTGCGTCGAAGTATACGATTTTCATTGGGTTTTTATTCGTGTGGGCGGCTCCCGGAGCGCCCTGGAGGATCGCCGATGCTCCTTTACTCCCTAAATGTGTGATGCTAGCATCCTCTATTCAGCAAGCCCAAGAGGCCGCCTATAGGACAAAACGACCGGGGAGATGACAGAAGAACAAACCGAGATGTTCCGGCGTCTACTGCAGTCCCAGAGACAGCAGATCATGGATGAAGCCGGCAAGGCGGTCGACCAGATGGGCGACGGGCCCGATACGTTCGCCGACCCCGCCGATCGCGCCGCGTGGGAGAGCGACTCGAGCCGCGACCTCCGCATCCGCGACCGCGAGCGCAAGCTGCTAGACAAGATCGAAGAAGCCATCGGCCGCATAGAAGACGGCACCTTCGGCGAGTGCGAGGAATGCGGCGAAATGATCTCGATCGGCCGCCTACGAGCACGCCCGGTCACTACACTTTGCATCGAGTGTAAGGCAGAACAGGAGGCCTCGGAACACAAGCCGAACTACCGGAGCTGATCGTCCGCGGCGGTTTCGGTCTTACACCTGGATTTGGGGCAGTAGCTCAGTTGGGAGAGCACCACGTTCGCAACGTGGGGGTCGGGGGTTCGAATCCCCTCTGCTCCACATTTTCTTTTCGTTGTCAGCTCGCGACATTTGGCGCTAACTCGTGACTGCTTCTCGGGTTTTCCTGCACTCGCCTTGCGCGTCCCCGTGTCAGTTAATGCCCCTCCAGGACGGCTAATGCCATGAGGAAGTACAACGGGAAGTACAACGAACTCAGGCTCGTCGGATTCCGTTTGCGGAGAGTGGTCGGTGACGGGCACCTCCGGCAAGCTCTCTACGGCGGCCCTCGTGTCCAGTAAGCGACCGTCCGTGTAGACCTGCATGGTAAGCGCGAGGTCGGTGTGGCGAGCCAGCTCCTGGGCAACCCTGGGATCTACACCAACGGTACTGAGCCAGGTCACAAAAGTCGTGCGCAATGCGTGACGGTCAACGGTCTTGCCTCGGGCGTCAGGCCGGTAATCCACGTCAGCTCGGTCGCAGTCTCGACGGAACGTCCTGCCAGTGGGCGTCGTGGGGAAGACCCGATCTTGATCGCTCGCCGTGGGCGACCGCAGGAGCTTGAGTGTAGCGACCAACTACTTTGTCCGCTCTCCGGCCGAGTAATTGCGTGACACGTCACCCATTACTTTCATGAGACC
The DNA here is from genome assembly GCA_003354045.1 of bacterium. GTDB lineage: Bacteria > Desulfobacterota > Binatia > UBA1149 > CAITLU01 > PIVZ01. The sequence continues at coordinate 516 of PIVZ01000331.1, read as the reverse complement.
GTAATCCAATAGTACGCACTCGACGGCTCTTCGTCGAGCACTCTCTTGCCCGGCCCGAGTCGAAGCCTCGGCCCTCAGTTTCTTTTCTGTCAGGTTCACCTCCTTTATGAACTCGCGCCGCCGGGGAAGGCGGATGCGGTCTCGCTCGAAGACCTCGCGCGCCGTACACCCGCCCAGCACCGGCCGTGGCCGCTCCTCGTTTAGATCGTGAACGGCAGCCTCTATCCGCTGCTGCAGGGTGGACTGGCTACCGTGTCTTCTCATGGCGCGCTCGAAGCTCTTGATGTCGCGCATCGAGCGCTCCTTCTTGCCGTTGTACTGCGGGTAGTGGCACGGGCCTGTGAGCTCGGTCACACAGTGTCGCCACAGCAGCTCCTGGATCTGACTTCCATGGAAGATCGATCCACCGTCGTGCTTGAGCACCAGCGGTGCTCCGTATCTGGCGAACGCTGCCTCGAGGTTCTGGCATACCTCTTCCTCGCAGGCCGGGCCCTGTGCCAGCTCATGGCCCACCTT
>PIVZ01000911.1 GCA_003354045.1 bacterium | reverse complement strand
GGCGGCGGGTAACCTGCAGCTCAGGGGCGCTACGGACCGCGGCAACGAAGTCGTTATCCTCGCTTTCGCCTTCCCCGGTATCGACAACCGGCTCCTCGTTGTCGAGGACCACCGTAACCTCGGCCGCCCCGAGCGCGCCTAGCCGCTGGTTGCCGGCAAAGATCACATCCTCCATGGCACGGCCCCGTAGATGCTTGGCACTTTGCTCGCCAAGCACCCAACGCAGCGCGTCAACTATGTTGGATTTCCCGCAACCGTTCGGACCTACGATGCCGGTAATCCCATCCGGGAAATCCAGGACCGTCCGATCCATGCATGACTTGAAGCCTGTGAGCTCGAGCCGCTTGATCCTCACCTACACCACCCCTCACGCCTGCGGCAGAAAACGAAGCAAAAGGACGACTAATTATTCCACGGTGACGATTGGGGAGTCAAGGTCCAGCAACAACCTGTGGTAGGGGCAAAGGCCAAAAACCACCAAATGTTGCGGTTCTCCGCACAGGCGAGGCCTCAGTCGGAGTCGAGTTCGACGTTCCAGTACGCGGTATCGACGCCGCTCAGGAAGGGCCGCCACTCGTGGTAGCGCTCCGGCCCCACCTGTTTGGCGATAAACGGGCTCCACTGCGGGCGGTGCGGCGGCCGAATGAGCTTCATACCGACCCTCGCCGGCATCTGCCCACCTTTCCTTCGGTTACAGCTGAGGCAGGAGCAAACGATGTTTTCCCAGTTGGTCAGCCCACCGCTGGACCTGGGAACCACATGGTCGAGGTTCAGCTCGTTGCGCGGCAACCGGCGCCCGCAGTACTGACAGGTGCTCGCGTCACGGACGAAGATATTGTGACGGCTGAAACGCACCCGGCGCCTGGGAACCCGATCGAAGTAGACCAGGAGTATGACTCGCGGAACCCGGATCAAGCGGTCGACGAGGCCCACACTGTCGCAGCCCACGGTCGAGAGCTCCAACCAGGAGGAGAAATCGAAGGTCCGGTACTCCTCGTCGACAGCTCGCGCCACACCGCGGTAGAGAAGCGAGAACGCGCGCGGCACCGTGGTGACGTGGATCGGCAAGTAGGCCTTATTGAGAACCAAGGTCTTGCCGCTGAGAACCTGCGTCTGTGCCACGCTGGCGGTCATCGCGAGCAGGCTACCAGCAACCGGATGGCAGTCAAGGTGGAAAGCGCAGAAGCTACGTTGATAAGGCCCGTAAGTATGCTATTTTCTGGCGCGAATGCTCAGCCGACCAGCCTTTCTCGGTGTCCGCCCGGAGCGTCTTGGCAGCACGTCTCTCGCGGTCATTCGGCTGTGCACCACAATCTAGAAGAATGTTTTGCGGCACCTGGGCCGACAGACGCCTAGCGGCCCGCCCCAAGCAAGCGGAGATCCATATTGCGCAAACAGATCATCATCAACTCAAACCCCACGGAGGTG
>PIVZ01000330.1 GCA_003354045.1 bacterium | reverse complement strand
GGCATCACCACGTCGATGCGCTCATAAGTGGTGAAGCGTTGCCCGCAGGCAAGGCACTCGCGACGCCGTCGAACGGTGTCTCCGTCGCCGGTCTCGCGAGAGTCGACTACCTTGTCATCCGGATGCTGGCAAAATGGACATTTCACTCGGCTGACTCCCGGCCAGCTACGCTCGCAGCTGGCCTGCAACGTGCATCACTCGAGCTCGCATGCGGCCGATCGGCTGCGTTCCGTGCGGGTCGGCCGGCAACGGATCAGGAATCCAGGAAGCCACGCTCGGGATAGATCGGAAACCCACGGCACAGTTCGGCGACCTCGCGACCGATTGCAGCGAGCGCATCGTCGTCTTCCACGCTGTCGAGACCTCGCGCAATGAAGCCGGCCACGGTTTCCATCTCCGCGACACCCATGCCGCGCGAGGTAACGGCCGGCGAGCCCAGACGCAGACCCGAGGTGTAGTAGGGCTTGCGCTTATCGAACGGCACCGAGTTGCAGTTGGTCGTTATGCGGGCCTTGTCGAGAGTCTGTTGCGCGAGCCGTCCGGTGATCTCGCTATCGCGGAGATCGAGCAGGCACAGGTGGTTGTCGGTACCACCTGATATGAGCTCGAGACCACTGGCCAACAAGCCCTCCGCCAACGCATTCGCGTTCTCCACTATGCGTCGTTGGTAGTCATTGAAGCCGGGTTCGAGCGCCTCTTTGAAAGCGACGGCCTTGGCGGCGATCACGTGCATGAGCGGCCCGCCCTGGTTGCCCGGGAAGATCGACGAGTCGATAGCCTTCGCATGCTCGGCCTTGCACAGGATCATTCCGCCGCGCGGCCCACGCAGCGTCTTGTGGGTGGTGGTGGTGACGAAGTCGCAATGCGGTATCGGCGAGGGGTGCTGCCCGGCCACCACCAAGCCCGCAAAATGGGCAATATCGGCCATCAACAACGAGCCCGCCTCGTCGGCGATCTCACGGAAGACCGCAAAGTCGATCACGCGCGGGTAGGCACTGTGACCGCACACTATCATCTTGGGCCGATGTTCGAGCGCCAGGCGGCGCAGTTCGTCAACATCGATACGGTGGTCCGGCTCGGTGACCCCGTAGGGGATCACCGTAAAGAAGCGGCCCGAGAAGTTGACCGGGCTGCCATGGGTCAGATGGCCCCCGTGCGACAGGTTCATCGCCAGGATCTTGTCGCCCGGCTGGAGCTGCGAAAAGTAAACGGCCATGTTGGCCTGCGATCCAGAATGCGGCTGCACATTCGCGTGCTCCGCTCCGAAAAGCTCCTTGGCGCGCTCGATGGCCAAGGTCTCGACAACATCTACAAACTCGCAACCGCCGTAGTAGCGGCGACCGGGATACCCTTCTGCGTATTTGTTGGTGAGAACCGAACCGGCGGCCTCCAGTACGGCCTCGCTCACCACGTTCTCCGAGGCGATGAGCTCGAGGTTCAGCTCCTGCCGACGGCCTTCCTGGCGCACGGCTGCATAAACTTCAGGATCGGTCCGTTCGAGAAAGCTCACTGCCGCTATCAACCCCCATCCGATTCATCGCCCGCCGAGCCCGCGTCTGCGCCGGCCTCGAGGGCTGTGATCTTGTCCACGCGGCGCTGGTGCCGGCCGCCTTCGAACTCTGTCTCCATCCACACGCGAACGATCTCATGAATCAGCCGGTCGCCGAGAACACCGCCTCCGAGGACCAACACGTTGGCGTCGTTGTGGCGGCGCGACATGGCTGCGGTGAACACATCGTGGGCAAGCGCGGCACGTATGCCGGTGACCTTGTTGGCCGCAATCGACATGCCGATACCGGTTCCACACAGCAAGACGCCGCACTCGGCATCACCGGAAGCCACCGCATTTGCAACACGCGCGGCATAGTCCGGATAGTCCACCGACTCGGTTCCGGACGCACCGATATCGTCCACCTCGGCACCGAACTCGCGTAACGCCTCGATGGCGGCCCGTTTCGGGGCGACGGCGGCATGATCGCAGCCGACGATGACTCTGTGGCGCTTGGCGGGCGCGGCCGCCTCCCTAGCCTTGGTTCTTGTCTATGTAATCGATGATGTCGCGGACGTTTCGGATCTTCTCGGCTTCCTCGTCGGAAATCTCCAAGCCGTACTCTTCCTCGAGTGCCATTATGAGCTGCACGATGTCGAGCGAATCTGCACCCAGATCCTCCAGAAACGACGATTCCGGAGTCACCTGTGCGCGGTCCAACGTGAGTTGATCACAGATGATCTCTATTACTCTGTCGGCTACCGACATCGATTACCTCCCTACTCCCCTGCGACTTGATGGCAACTACATATACATGCCACCGTTGACATGCAAAACGACTCCGGTGACATAACCGGAGGCCTCGTCACACAGGAAAGCCGCGGCGTGGGCCACGTCCGCGGCCGTCCCGAAACGACCTACGGCGGTGGCCTCGAGCACCCGGTTGCGGCGCGCCTCGTCCATGGTGGCCGTCATCTCTGTTTCCACGAAGCCCGGGGCGACGCAATTTACCGTAACTGCTTTGTTTCCGACCTCCCTGGCCAGTGAGCGTACAAAGCCCTCCACACCGGCCTTGGCGGCCGCGTACACCGATTGCCCGGTATTGCCGATGGAAGCCACCACGGAGCCTATCAGCACGATACGACCGTAACGGGCCTTGAGCATGGCCGGAAGGCTGGCGCGGGCGCAGGAAATCGCGGACTCGAGGTTGATGGCAAGCTGGTCGCGGACCTGCTGCGGCCGGGCACGCAGCAGCAGCCCGTCGCTGCTGGCGCCTGCCGCATGGACGAGGATGTCGAAGCGGCCGCGCTCTGTGGCTACCTTCTTGAAGGTTCGTTCGACGTCAGCCGGATCCGTCACGTCGAGAGCCAGTGCCTCTATACGACTGCCGGCCTCACCCGCCCTCTCACGCAGCTCGGCCACCGCCCCCTCGCGGCTGTGGTAGCCGCAGTAGACAAAGGCGCCGCCGGCCGCAAGCTCCGAGCAGATTGCACCGCCGATGCCGCCGGAGCCTCCCGTCACAACGGCCACGCGACCCGCGAAGCGCGACGTGCCGGCGTTCAGGGCTCAGTCCTCGACGGTCTTGACGACCTGCCGCCCACGGTAGTGACCACACGAAGGACATGCCCTGTGTGGAAGCATCCGGTCGCCGCAGTTGGGGCAGGCTATGGTTGTCGGCGCAGACAAGGAGTCGTGCGCACGCCTGGACCTGACCTTGGATTTAGAAGTTCTCCTCTTTGGAACAGCCATCGCTAATATCTCCAATCGTAACCGCTGCCGCCTCGTCCGACGGGCGGCGGCTGGCGGTCAGTGTCTACTTCCACTACACGAGCACTCCTCGTGGTTCAGGTTCGCCCCGCAGCCGCTGCACAGCCCACGGCAGGAGTCGGCGCAAACGGTCGCGCTCTCTAGCCCCAGCAGCGCCTGCTCGAGGACCAGCGGAGCGACATCGACCTCCTCTCCCTCATAATGGTCACAGCCAACGTCATCGTCCGTCTCGGCACCGGTCTTCACGAGCACGAAACGAAAGGGCCTCTCGACGATCCAGCGAAACTCCTCGAGACAGCGCGAGCAGCTACACAGCACCGTGCCGCTCAGGTCGCCGCGAAAGTGAACGTCGGTACCCGTTCGGTAGAGTTCACCGCCGACAACGAGCTCACCTTCGAAGCTCTGATCGGTAGCCGTCGAACCCCGCGCGAGCTGCTCGTTGAGACTGGCCGCCGGCTCGGCGAAATCGATCCGCCGGACTTCGTCGCTGAGGTCCGCGACCCTGAACTTCACCTTGCCCTCCTGAGCGCGCGTCAACCCGCAGCCCGCAACGCTACACACAACGGTTCTGCAAGGCAAAAGCGAGTCTGGTGGCGGAAAGACCCTGTCAATCCTCCTGCAAGCGCTTCTCCAGACGCCGCACCCGGCGCAGCAGCTCGGGCAATCGCGACAGAGCGATCACCATGCGCCGCCAAAGTGCGACGTCGCCGGCCGGCAGCCCGGCCACCGTGGCCCCGGCCGCTACGTCTCTCACCACGCCCGATTGCGCCGCCAGCCTGACGTCGTCACCGACGGTAAGATGGCCGGCGAACCCGACCTGACCGCCGGCCATGACACGGCTGCCGATCTTGGTGCTGCCGGCCATACCGCATTGCCCAGCCAGCATCGAGAAGGCGCCGATTCGGGAGCCGTGGCCGATCATGATCAAGTTGTCCAGCTTGACTCCGCGCTCCAGCCGCGTCGCCCCCACCGCTGCCCTATCCACCGTTGTGTTCGCACCGACCTCGACGTGGTCGGCAATCTCGACCGTGCCAATCTGTGGAATCGTCACCGGCACATCGTCGCCCACCGGCACGAAACCGAAGCCGTCACCGCCAATTACGACGCCGGGTTGAAGAACGACATCATCCCCGATGACGACGTTTTCGCGCACCACCGCGCCGGCGTGAGCGGTAAAGCGTTCGCCTACGCGGACCTGCGGGTAGATCACGACATGGGGATATATGCAGGCGTCCTCGCCGACGACGGCGCCCTCGCCAATGACGGCGTAGGCCCCCACATAGGCGCGCGGACCGATGGTGGCCGACTCTGCAACGGCCGCAGTCGGGTGCACCCCCGGTTGCGGTCGCGGACGGCTATCAAAAAGAGCGAGGGCATGGACAAAGGCTGCGTAAGGATCGGTGGTGCGCAACACCGTACGACCGGCGCTGTCCTGGTCGGGCCCGACAAGCACCGCCGACGCCCTCGTCGAGCGGAGTAGCGCGCCATACTTCGGATTGGCAACGAAGGTCAGGTGACCCGGCTCGGCTTCGTCGATGGGTGCCAGGCCGACGATCTCCACATCGCCGTCGCCTTCGATGCGAGCCTGTAGCTTCTCGGCAAGTTTGGACAGGCGCATTGGCGCGGGTTTAGCCCATTGCAGGACCGAGGACAAGAGTGCCGGTGGGCGTTGTCGTGCGGTGCCGTCGCCCCAGGCACCCGGCCGGCAGGTGACCGCCGAGGGCTGCCAGAGTGGGCGACAGAGCGCAGGGCTCGGCAATTGCCTTTCGAATCCTACTCCGCAACTATGCCTGATTCGTAGCGGCACAGCGCCCGCACCGCCGGCCCGCCCGTGCGGGAGGCAGGTTTGATTCCATGATCAAGATAGATTTCGACAAGCAGGACGGGCTTGTACCGACGATAGTCCAAGATGCCGAGGACGGCGCAGTACTGATGGTTGCCTACATGAACGCCGAGTCCTGGAAGAGGACCCTGGAGACCGGCACGGCCACTTTCTGGAGCCGCTCGCGCCAGGCGTTCTGGGTCAAGGGTGAATCATCCGGCAACACGCAGGAGGTCAAGGAGGTGTTCGTTGATTGCGACGCCGACACCATCCTGCTGAAGGTCGTGCAACATGGAGGGGCGGCCTGCCACGAGGGTTACCGCTCGTGCTTCTTCCGTCGTGTGGACGGAGACGACGTCGAAGTGGTCGGTGAGCGCGTGTTCGACCCCGCAGAGGTCTACAAGAAGTGAAACCGCTCAAGCTGGGCCTTCCCAAAGGCAGCCTCGAGCAGACTACGGTCGAGCTCATGAAGAAATCCGGGTGGCGGGTCACCACTAGCTCGCGCAGCTACTTCCCGGTCATCGATGACGGCGACATCAACTGTTCTCTGGTGCGCGCTCAAGAGATGTCTCGCTACGTAGAGCTGGGCTCGCTCGACTGTGGAATCACGGGCAAGGATTGGACGGCCGAAAACGGATCGGCCGTGGCAGTGATCTGCAAACTGGTCTATTCGTAGGCAAAAATCAGACCGACGCGCTGGGTACT
>PIVZ01000910.1 GCA_003354045.1 bacterium | reverse complement strand
CAGCGGCGGGTTCTCGCGGCACGCCAGCGGCGATAAAAATTGGAAGGCAGGGGGGTTCTTCCAAAGCAATTGAGGCCATCACCCGGGAGGAACCGCCCACCTGTCGCGCTGTCGCCGTGGTGCCGCGACCTCGCGGTCTGCTTGGACCGCGCGTTCTGTCTGAACATCGTCCGCAAACCGCTCTGACCGGAAGCGACCAGGTCTTCGAGGATCGCGTCTGGTGCCAATATTCGGCGGAACCCTCCGCGGCCTCCCGATGGTAATAGTTCAGCACGCCACCAAGCCGCTCGCGACATGCGACTCGGCCGATCTTTCGCGGCTGACCGCGCGACCGCTCGATCAGCCGGTTCCCGATTCCCTGATGATTGCGTTCGATATGGTAATGATCACTAAACTCGGCAACGGCGAGCCGCAGATGCCGTTCGCCGAGAGGAATGATCTTCGACAAGCACTCAGATTTTATCGACAGCACAAAGCGTTCCGCGTGGGCATTCAAATTCGGACTGCGCACCGGCAGTTTCACCGTCTCCACACCGCCGGACTTCAGAATCACCTTGAAGCCTGCCGTGAACAACGGATCGCGGTCGTGGATCAGGTAGCGCGCACAACGGAGGAATCCGACATCCGCATCGGTGAGGTTCCTCGCGATCTGTTCCATCCAATCGCCGTTCGGCTGTCGAGCGATACCCGAGATCACGACGCGACGGGTCTTCAAGTCGATCACGAAGAGCACGAAGTAGCGCACCAGGCCCTTCAGCGTCAGTACCTCGACGCTGAAGAAGTCCGTGGCCGCGATGGCGCCCCAGTGCGACTTGAGAAAGGTCTCCCACGACGTCTTCTTCCCGCGCTCGGGAGCGGGCTCGAGCCCGTTGTCCAAGAGGATTCGCTTGATCGTGTTGCGGCCGATCTCGTGCCCAAGGTTGTACAGAGCGCCGCGAATCCTCGTGTACCCCCACCCCGGGTTCGCCCACGCCATCGCCAGAATGAGCCGCTCGATCTCCGCCGCCGTCCTGGGCCGACCGACCCCGCGGGAGCGAGTCCCATCGTACTTCTGCGCGATCAGCCGCCGATGCCATCGGAGCAACGTGTCGGGTGTCACGATGGTGCCGATGCCGAAGAGGCCCTTGCGCCCCACCCTCTTCGCCGCCGCAGCCAGCCTGCACCGCTCAGCGTCCGTGAAGCGCAACCGCCGGTCACCGAGGCGCTCCCGCAGAATCCGATTTTCCGCCTGCAGGTAGTCGATGACGTCTTGCTGGCTCCGGTTCACCCAGCCGGCCATGGTCGCAACGAGGAATTGGAGGGATGGCGTGAGCACGGACCGGAGCGTAGGCTGCGGCCAAGGCCAACGGTAGGCCGTGGCTGTTCGCTAACGCCGCAAGCAAGACCGCGTCATCACTCGCGTTTTTGGTCGGCCGAATTTTGGCACCATACG
>PIVZ01000909.1 GCA_003354045.1 bacterium | reverse complement strand
CGCCAGCTCGCCTACCATGCCATGAGCGGCGGCTTCATCCTCGGTGAGATCGTCAAGCGCGTGACCGGTAAGAGCATTCGCACTGTCGTGGACGAGACGCTGTGCGAGCCGCTCGATTGGCGTTGGATGAACTTCGGCGTGCGTGCCCGCGATGTGCACCGCGTGGCGGCGAGCTACGTCACCGGGTTGCCGATGTTCCCTCCCGCTTCCACGCTGATGCAGAAGCTGGTGGGAATCTCGATGGAGGAAGCGGTCGAGGCGTCCAATACGCCGGAGCTGCTCCAGGGCATACTGCCGGCCGGCAATCTCGTGACCACCGCCGACGAGATGTGCCAGTTCTACCAGCTGCTGCTGCAGGGCGGTGAGCTAAACGGCGTGCGCGTGTTCGCGCCGCGAACCGTGTGGCGGGCCACCGCCGAGCAGAGCTACGGCGAGCTCGACCACACGCTCGGCATCCCGCTTCGCTACGGCATGGGCTTCATGCTCGGTGGCGAGTGGCTCAGCCTTTACGGCCTCGACACGGGACACGCCTTTGGCCACATAGGCTTTACCAACGTGGTGAGCTGGGCCGACCCGCCGCGCCGTCTCGCCGGCACTCTGATGACGAGCGGCAAGCCGATCGTCTACCCGGAGATCTACCTGACGATCCGCCTCATGCGCCTCATCGCCCAGGCCTGTTCGACAGAGGAGGGCGCCCCCGCCCACGCCGGCGCCGGCTCCGAGGAAGGCCCACCCCTGCCGCGCCCGCCAAAACCGGCAACGAAGAGTACGACCAAGAAGAGCACGACAAAGAAGGCCGTGCCGAAGAAAGCTGCGTCGAAGCCACGCGCGCCGAAGAAGGCGGCGCCGAAGAAAGCGACGACCAAGAAGGCCGTGCCGAAGAAAGCTGCGAAGAGTAAAGCGGCGAAGAAAGCCCGGCCGTCGAAACCGAAAGCAAAGCCGGCGCGACGCCCTCGTCCCCGTAGCAAGAAGACTTCCGCAAGATCGCGCCGCCGCTAGCCCGGGCTAGCGGTGTCTACTCGCCTGCCCGCAGAAGGGTTTCTTCGTACCGTGCTCACCCACGGCCTGCGCCCGGATTTCCTATTTGTGCACCGCGACGATTCCGCTTGCGATGATGCGCTGGTCGCAGGTCAGAAGGGTGGCGCCCAAGACCCTCGCTGTGGCGACGATAATTCTATCGGCGGGGTCTCGGTGAAACGTTTCCGGAAGAACGGCGACCTCGGCGGCGACCGCCGGGGAGATTCCGACGCGCCGCACTAGCGGTGGGGCACACGATTGTTCGAGCCATTCGCGTAGCGGCCTGTCCAACTCTATACGTCCTAACTCATGCAACGTTGCGATTTCCCACAGACTGATATCGGAAAGCAAGAGAGGTCGCTTCTCGTCGGCCCGCTCGATGATACGCTTGTATGAGCGTGAAAGGCGGCGATCCT
>PIVZ01000908.1 GCA_003354045.1 bacterium | reverse complement strand
TGCCCGGACCTCTCCCTCTCCAGGCTCGACGATATCGGCTTGGACGACATCTATACGACCCACGGCGACCGGCATTGCTTGTTGAGACATTCAGCCTCTCTACAGCGTGCCGGGGCGTAAGCAAAGCCGGCCTGGTCGCCACGCGGGTAGTCGATTTCCAGCCGGACCCGCACGGGTTACCAGACCTCGTACGCGAGATGGCCAATCGTGCTAGTCTCCATCAGCCCGGGTTGGGGGGTGGCCATCGGAGGCACTTCATGCGCGACACATTCCAGATCTTCGCGGCATACCTGCTGACACTGTCACTGTGCGTTACGAGCTTGTGCGGACCGGCGCAGGCCAGCGAGGGCGAGATCGAGAAGCCGCCTGCAGCTTCGAACGGCTCCGCCTCAGGCTCTTGGAATCCGCCGCGGCCATCGGCTTCGTCGGAGCGCATAGATGAGCGCAAGGCGATGGTGGACAGACAGATAGCCTATCCGCTCTATGGCAGAGATCCGGTAACGGATGCCAAGGTCCTGGAGGCAATGGCTACGGTGCCGCGCCATGTCTTCGTCCCGCCTGATCGGAGAGCCACGGCGTACTCGGACTCGCCGCTGCCGATTGGCCATGGGCAGACCATCTCACAGCCCTACATAGTCGCCTACATGACCGAGCTTCTCGCGCTCGAGCCCGGCGACAAGGTGCTCGAGGTCGGTACCGGCTCCGGTTACCAGGCGGCGGTTCTCGCGCAGCTCACTTCGGAGGTTTACACGATCGAGATCATCGAACCCTTGGCCGAGCGCGCGGCAGCGACGCTGGCGGCCCAAGGCTACGAGTCCATCAAGACCAAGCGAGCCGACGGATACTTTGGCTGGAAAGAGCACGCGCCATTCGACGCGATCATAGTCACTGCGGCGGCCGGTCATGTGCCACCGCCGCTGTGGAGCCAGCTTCGCCCCGGTGGGCGCATGGCGATTCCCGTCGGCGGTACGTACGAGGTCCAGAGGCTGTTGATGCTCGCCAAGACGAAGGAAGGAGAGCGCGAGTCGCGCTCGGTGATGGCCGTGCGTTTCGTGCCGCTTACTCGAGAGTAAGCCGGTAGTGTGGAAACGGTGTTGGTAAACGCATCCGGGCGGTCACTCGGAGGGCTGGCGTGGCCGGCGGCCTTTCTATCGGCGGCGCTGCTGGGGTTCGAAATTGTCCTCCTGCGCCTCTTGCTGGTTGCGAGCTGGCACCATTTCGCGTTTCTCGTGATCAGCGTGGCGCTGCTGGGCTTTGGCGCAAGCGGCACCGTCCTGTGTTTGCTGCGCCCTTGGCTGCTGCGAAAAGGCGAAGCGGCCTTGTTCTACCTTGCACTTGCCACGGCAGTCTCGATGCCGCTTTGTGCTTCGCTCGCACAGCAGGTGCCGGTCGAGGCTCGCTTCGTGCCCGACCCAATCCTCCACCAGGCCGGCGCG
>PIVZ01000907.1 GCA_003354045.1 bacterium | reverse complement strand
GAAGATCCCGAACAGCCAGTCGGCGAAGGCCGCGCGCGAGGCCCAGGTCTTCTGGCCGTTTATAATGTAGTGATCGCCTTCCAGCCGGGCGGTGGCGCGAATGGCCGCCATGTCGCTACCTGCATTGGGCTCCGACCAGCCTTGCGCCCACACCTCTTCGCTCGAGGCCATCTTCGGCAGGTAGCGAGCCTTTTGCTCGTCGGTGCCGTAGTCCATCAGGGTCGGGCCGAGCAGGAAGATGCCGTTCTGGTTCACGCGCGCGGGAGCGCCGGCGCGGAAGTACTCCTCTTCGAAGATCAGCCACTCGATCAGGTTGGCGCCGCGGCCGCCGTACTCCTCGGGCCACGAGACCATCGCCCAACGGCCTTCGTTAAGGATGCGCTCCCAGGCGCGGTGGGCCTCGAAGCCCTCGGCCGTGTCCATGGAAGGCAGAGGCTCTGCGGGGACGTGCGCCTCCAGCCAGGTGCGCGCCTCCTTTCGGAATGCATCCTCTTCAGGTGTGTAGGTGAGGTCCATGGCGGCTTATTCCTTCTTGCCGGCATCGAACTTCGCATCTCGTTTATCGACGAAGGCGTCGCGTGCCTCCTGCGAGTCGGGCGAGGTGTACAGTTCGAGCGTGAAACCCTGTTCGAAACGGTAGCTGCGCTTGACGTCGAGGAGCTCGATGCCGTTGAGCGACTCCTTGGCAAGGCGCACCGCCTTGGGGCTCTTCGATGCGATCGACTCGGCGATCGCGCGCGCCGTGGGAAGAAGCTCGTCTCGGGAGACCACCGACTCGAGCGCGCCGAGGCGGTAGGCTTCGGCGGCCGAGATCGGCTCTCCCGTGAGCAGCATCTTGCGCACCTTTTGAATCGGGAACATGCGCAGCAGATGGGAGGCCGCACCGAGCGCCCCTCGGTCGATCTCGGGCAAACCGAAGGTGGCATCGTCGGAGGCCACTATGATGTCGGCCGAGCCGACCAAGCCGATGCCGCCGCCGAGAACGAAACTGTGGGCCGCCGCGATCACCGGGACCTCGCAGTCGTGGATGGCGGCGAAGGTGTCGTAGCAGCCCTTGTTCACCTTGGTGATGAGGCTGCTGTCCTTGGCCAGCTCCTTTACATCCACGCCCGCGCAGAAGCCGCGCCCTTCGGCCGCGAGCAGCACGACGTTTACACGCTCGTCGCGCCCGAGAGAGAAGAACGTCTCGGCCAGGCTGTTCCAGCCGTCGCTGTTGAATGCATTTACCGGCGGATAATCGAGCATCACCTCGGCGATGCCGCCTTCGATGCTGACCTTTGCTGGGGTGGTGTCGTCTGCCACTTCTGAGTCCTCTCTTAGCCGCGATCGCTCACGAGTTGCCCGCGTTGGTGAGTGCGGCCAGCCTCTGTTCGGCCTCGTCGATTATCCTGGTGATGAGTTCTTCGCAGGTCGGCCGGTCGTCGATCATGCCGGCAAC
>PIVZ01000906.1 GCA_003354045.1 bacterium | reverse complement strand
CGGAGACGTACTCACCTGCCAGCACGTAGGCCACATGGCGGCCGGTCCTGACCTGGATCTCCCTTACCCGGCGGATGATCTCGCTTGCCAGCATACGGGGGTGGGCTAGCCCGGGCTAAGGAACGAGAATGGTATCGAGAATGCGCGTGATGATGTCGTCGCTCGTCTGCCCTTCGGCTTCAGCCTCGTAGCTGAGCCTTACGCGGTGGCGCAGCACGTCGGGCGCCAGACTCTTCACATCGTGGGGCGTCACGTAGTTGCGTCCCTGCAGGAAGGCGTGCGCCTTGGCGGCCTTCATCAGGTAGATGGATGCGCGCGGACTGGCCCCGTACTCGATCATTCCGTCCAGTGCTTTCACGCCGGCGGCGGCCGGCTCGCGGGTGGCGCGTATCAGATCCACGATGTAGTTGCGCACCTTGTCGTCCACGAAGACCTCGTCAACGCTTCTACGCGCGGCAAAGATGTCCTCGGGACTGGCAACGGCCGCGACCTCGGGCTCGGGCTGACCGCTTGCCATGCGGTCGATGACCTTCAGCTCTTCTTCCTTGCTCGGGTAGCCGACCAGCACCTTCATCATGAAGCGGTCCAGCTGGGCCTCGGGCAATGGGTAGGTACCTTCCTGCTCGATGGGGTTCTGCGTGGCCAGGACCAGGAACGGGTCTTCCATCGGGTAGGTCACGCCGCCGATCGTTCCCTGCCGCTCTTGCATGGCTTCGAGCAGTGCCGCCTGCACCTTGGCCGGGGCGCGGTTTATTTCATCGGCCAGCACCAGGTTGGAAAAGATAGGTCCCTTCTTGATGCTGAAGCTGCCGTCCTTGCGATTGAAGATCTCGGTGCCGATTACATCGGCCGGCAGCATGTCGGGAGTGAACTGTATGCGCGAGAACCCGGTGTCGATGGCACGTGCCAGGCACCGAACGGTAAGTGTCTTGGCCAGCCCGGGCAGGCCCTCCAGTAACACGTGCCCACTGCAGAGCAGGCCGGTCAGGAGGCGTTGCACCATGGCTTCTTGACCGACGAGTACCTTGCCGATCTCGGTTGCCAGGTTGGCGCCCAATTGCGCTTGTTTGTCTACGGTGGCGGCTACGGATTCCGTGCTCATCTAGCGAACCCTCTTCTCCTTGGTTTGATCAGCGCCGAGAACGGGCGACTGGCCCGTTGCCGACTGTGCGGGGCGATCCCAGTTGGCTAAGGGCCGCCACTGGCTCGGCGCAACCTCCTACTTATACGCGAGCGCCATTCGACTTCCAGAAACGGGGAGGGCTACTTTTTTTGTTCGCCTGGAAACGCGGGCAGAGAAACGGGGTCAGGTCCCATTTCAGCTGGGCCGGCCGGGGTAGAAAGAGGCCCGCAGAAATGAGCAGAAATGCGGCCTCGCCGCATTTTCGTGGGACTTGCCCCGCTCGGGGCGATATGCACCCCTGATCGGGGGGGGGGG
>PIVZ01000329.1 GCA_003354045.1 bacterium | reverse complement strand
CCCGCTGCAGCTACTCCGGCCCAACGAGAGGACTGATTGGTGAAAGCGAACCGAACGTGGATCCTGATGCCGGCTGTTGCCTGCGTGCGCCGGGTTGCCGTCCTCGCTCGTCTCATGGTCGGTGCTGGCTCACGGCCACCCACAGTTCGGCCAGGGCCCGCGGCTGGTCGCGGCGCGAGACGCTCACGCGCACCTGCCGTAGCGAATCGAGCGCGGTCGGTAGCACCTCTCGCTTCCACACGAAACCGGCCGAGTCGGCGCCGCCGTAGAAAGTGTCGTGAGTGTCGGCGTCTTTGGCACGCTCGCTGAAATCTCCGTCCTGCGTGCCGAGGTCCGGGAAAGCGCCGGTGCGTGTGGCGGTAATGACCTGAGAGGCGAGCATGCCGGCCAGGGTCAGGTCTTGAGCCTCGGCGGTAAGTCTGATGTTGCGGGCGTGTAGCCCGAGCAGGGAGACCATCGCTACCCCGAGCAAGGTCACCGCGATCAGCACCTCGAGTAAGGTGAAGCCACGGCTGCCTGTGACGCCTTCGCCTCGCTTCACGGTAACGCTTCCGGATCCATCACGGCGACGCGTCCGCTGCTGCCGTCGAGCGCGACCTCCAGCTGCCGGCCCTCGGCAGTGGCGAGCCGAACGGTCACGCTTTCTACGTCGCCCTCGGGTACGAAATAAAGCTCGCGCGTCCCCGTCGTCGCGCGACCCTGCGGGCTCTCGACCTCGAGAAACCCGACACCGTCGGGCAACACGGCAGCGTGCGCGTAAGGGTCCCATGATTCGACGAAACTCTCGCTCATCTCTCCGCTCGCATAAGGCGCCAGTACCGCGATGTCATAGGCCTCACGGTCGAGATCAAAGGTCAGGCGGTATATGCGGCCGCGCAGTGCGGCTTCGTCGTAAAGGTAGGAGATCAGTGTAGCGATGCGCCGACCGGAACCCTCGAGGCGGCTGCCGCCGAGGCTCGGGAGGCGGGGCACCGCCAAAGCGAGCAGCACCCCGACGATGAGCAAGACCAAGGCCAGCTCTATGAGCGTGAAACCCGCCTCGGTCCCGCGATTCTCAGAAGTCGCGCGACTTCTAGAAATCGCGCGAGTCGATGTCGGCGTCAAAATCCTCGCCGCCTTCCTTGCCATCGGCACCCAGGCTGCGCAGCACGTAGGCCTTGCCGTCGCTCGCAAACAAGAACTCACCGTCCCATGGGTCGAGTGGTACGCGCTCTATGTAGCCGCCCTCGCGCCAGTTGCGCGGCGGCTCGCCCGTGGCCGGCCTCTCCACCAGCGCGTACAGGCCTTGCTCGGAGGTCGGGTAGGTGCCGGAGTCGAGCCGGTAGAGGTCCAGCGCGCCCTCGACCGCCTTTATGTCGTTCTTTGCCTTGACGACGCGCGCGTCGTCGGTACGGCCGATGAAACGCGGGGCGGCCAGTGCGATCAACAGCCCCAGGATCATCACGACCACGAGAATCTCGATGAGGGTGAAGCCTCGCTGTGCTGTAGTCTTGCTCACGCTTGAAATCCTAGCGAACCAGCTGGTTCATCTCAAAGACCGGCAGCATTATCGCCAGCACCACGAATAGCACCAGGCCGGCCATAATGAGAATCATCACCGGTTCGAGCAGGCCCGCCATGGCGTCGATGCGCTCTTTGACCTCCTCGGCCACCGCTTCCGACGCCCTTGCCAGCATGCCTTCGAGGTCGCCGCTACGCTCGCCAACCCCGATCATGTCCACGATCATGGGATCGAAGAGTGAGCCGTCGGATAGCTGCTCGGCCAGCGGCTCGCCTTCGGCCACCGCGGCCTCGGCTCGGGCCAGCGCTTCTTCCATGAGCAGGCTGCCGGCGGCCGAGCGGCTGATCCTCAGAGCTTCGATCAGCGGCAGTCCGCCCGAGACCATCGTCGAGAGGGTCTGTGCGAAGCGTGCGGCCGCTATGTTGGCCGCCAGCTTGCCCAGCCACGGGGTGGCCAGCACCAGCGTCTCGAAGCGGCGCCGGCCTTGCTCGGTGGCAAGCGCGTAGCGAAGGCCGAGTCCTGCTGCTGCCAGAGTGAGCATCAGTAGCAGACCGTAGCTCGATACCAGGCTGCCCAAGGCCAGTAGTACCCGGGTCGGTAATGGCAGCGTCTGTTGGGCCTCTGCGAACACGCGTGAGACCTGCGGCACGACGTAGGCGAGCAGGAATAGCACTACACCGCCGCCGACGATGGTCATGATGGCGGGGTAGGTGAGCGCCGCGCGCACCTTGGCCTGCAGGCGCGCCTGACTGTCGGCGTGGTCGGCAATACGCCTGAGTACGGCCTCGAGCGCCCCGCTGGCCTCACCGGCCTCGACCATCCCGGTGTAGATGGCCGGAAATACGCGCGGGTGACGCGCCAGCGCCTGCGCCAAGCTCTGGCCTTCCATCAGGTGGCTGCGTACGGACTCAAGGGCCTGCGACATCGCCGTTCCGGGCCGTTGCTTGCGTAGGCTCTCGACGGCCTCCGCTAGCGGCACGCCAGCGTGCAACAGGGTGGCCAGCTGGCGGATCGTGCGAGCAAGCTCCTGCGCGCCGACACGGCGGCTGAACACTTGGGCCAGGGCGCTGCCGTCGCTGGGTGCCGACTCCAGCTTGGAAGCGTAGACGCCACGCTCGCGCAGCCTGGCACGCGCACCGCGCGGACTTTCCGCTTCGATGGTCCCGGCGCTGCTGCGGCCGTCGGTCGAGACTCCCCTGTAGCGGAACGTCGGCACCGCGGCCTCAGTCGAGATCCTCAGCGGTGACCCGCAGGACCTCAGACATCGAGGTGAGACCGTCGCGGACCTTGGCGGCTCCGTCGGCGCGCATCGTGCGCATGCCGGCGGTCACACAGGCGTCCTTGAGCGTGGCGGCATCGCTTCTGTCCATGATGCGGCCGCGCACGTCGTCGTCCACGGGCAGCAGTTCGGAGATGGCGGTGCGCCCGCGGTATCCGCTTCCTCTGCACTCGCCGCAGCCGGCTCCGGCCTCTCGCACCCGGGCGGCTTCGGAGAACCGGATTCCGAGCTCGGCCAGCGTTGGGTCGTGTGGGTCTCCCGGCACGCTGCAGTCGGTGCACAAGGTTCGCACCAGGCGCTGCGCCGCGATGCCGATCACCGAGGAAGAGACCAGGAAAGGCTCGACGTTCATGTCGAGCAGCCGGGTTATTGCGCTGAACGAGTCGTTGGTATGCAGGGTGCTGAACACCAGATGTCCGGTGAGCGCAGCCTGGATCGCGATGCGTGCGGTCTCGGTGTCGCGAATCTCTCCGACCATGATCACGTCGGGGTCCTGGCGCAGCACCGAGCGCAGACCGTTGGCAAAGGTCAGGTCTATCTTCGGGTTGACCTGGATCTGGCCGATCCCTCTCAGCTGATACTCGATGGGGTCCTCGATGGTGATGATGTTCTTGTCTACCGAGTTGATCTCGGAGAGCCCGGCATAAAGCGTGGTGGTCTTTCCGCTGCCGGTGGGGCCGGTCACCAGTACGATGCCGTGGCTCTGCTGAATGAGGCGGCGCAGGGTGCCCACCGTGTCTGCCGGCAACCCGATCTCTTCGAGCCCCAGCAGCGTCGAGCTGCGGTCGAGCAGGCGCATGACCACGCGCTCGCCGACGGCCGTCGGCACTGTCGAAACGCGGATGTCGAGCTCGCGGCCGGCAACCCGAGTGCGAATGCCGCCGTCTTGCGGCAGCCGCTTCTCGGCGATGTTCATCGCCGCCATCACCTTGATGCGCGAGACCAGCGCCGGGTGAACCCGGCTCGCCGGCGCCAGGACGTCTACCAGCATGCCGTCGATACGAAAGCGCACCGAGCTGCTGCGCTCGAAGGGCTCGACGTGAATGTCGGAGGCGCCGTCCTTCGCCGCCTGAAAGATGATCGAGTTCACCAGGCGTATCACCGGAGCCTCGTCGTCCGACTCGAGAAGGTCGGGCGCCTCTCCGAGCTCGGCGGCCTGCGCGGCCAGCGATGAGTCACCGTCGAGTCCGTCCGTCAAGCGGGATGACATCTCGGCGGCCTTGTCGAAAGCGCGGTTGATTCCTTCGGTAAGGGCCGGTCCCGGTACCACCACCGCATCGACCTCCTTGCCGTAGAGGCTACGCAGATCATCGAGAGCGCCGGCACGTAGAGGGTCGGCCGTGGCCACCTCGATGAGATCGCCGCTGACGGCCAGCGGCAGCACGCGGTTGCGGCGGCAGTACTGCATGCTCACGGGATCGAGAAGCTCCGGTGCGATGGCGGCCCCGTCTATCTCGACCTGGAAAGGCAGGCCGAGCTCGGCCGCCAGCAGGCGGGCCCATCTGCTCTGCGAGAAGCCGGCCCGTGCCTCGAGCTGCGCGGCGAAATCCCCGGCCGACGAGGCTGTTTGCCGGGCGGCCTCCAGCTGCTCGCGCTCTATACCGGCCTCGGCAAGGGAGGCCTCGATCGAGTGGGGGATGTCGAAGGCCACCTTACGAAGAGCCGCCTGCGGGAGCGCCTGGCCAGTTGGGGAAGATTTCTGCCGGATCGGTATCGCCGGCAGGCTGGGGAGTGAGCTCGTCGATCGGGGCCTGGTCGTCGCCGGGCAAAGCGCGGTCGTTGGGCGGGAGGTCGCGGCGGAACGCTTCGCGTTTGTCTGCGCTGATGCGGTCCAAGTCCGTGGCGTTGCGGATCACGTGCGGGGTGAGGAAGATGATCAGGTTGACCTTTTCGTTGATCTCGCTCTCGTGCCTGAACAGCCGGCCGAGGTAGGGGATGTCGCCGAGCAGAGGTACCTTCGAGACGTTGATCTGCTGGGTGTTGCTTATGAGCCCGCCGATGACGACCGTGCGGCCGTCCTTGACACTCACCGTAGTGGACGCCGATCGGATAGTCGTGGTCGGCCCGACCAGCGCTTCCTCGAGCAGGCGGTTCTGCACCAAGGAGGAGACTTCCTCGTCCACGTTCATGATGACCAGGTCGCCCTCGGCGACCTGTGGGGTCACGCGCAGCTTTATCCCCACGTCGTGTCTCTCGACGGTCGTGAATATGTTCTCGATGCTGGACAGGTCGGCAGCACGCCCGGTCAGGAACGGCACGTTCTGGCCGACGATGATTTCGGCCTCCTGATTGTCGAGGGTCAGCATCGTCGGTGCCGACAGCACGTTGAGTCCGGTGGTCTGCGAGAGCGCCTGGAACAGGGCTACGTTGGCGGGAACTTCGGTGCCGTCGGGTAGCTCGACTGTCTTGTCGCTGGCGGCGGCCAGAATCAGGCCCGATATGCTGGCCGGGTTGAGGAAGACCTCATTCAAGTTGACCAGGTTGGCACGCACCAGGCCGCCGCCGTCGCCTATGTCGCCGGCGGCTTGGAAGTCGAAGCCGAGGGCCTCGGTATCGTCAACCGAGGCCTCCACTATGATCGTCTCGATGAAAACCTGCGCGCGCGGTACGTCGAGCTCGTTGAGCAAGGCGTAGATGGTTCGGTAGTCCTGCGCAGAGGCGTTGACGACGACCGAGTTGGTCGCCGGGTCGGAGGTGATCGAGAACTGGTCTGCAAGCCCGGTAGAGGTTCCCGCCGCAGTCTTGGCTTCTCCCTTGGCGGCTGTCTTGCGCGCGCGCGATCCCAGCATTCCCGAGATCACGTTTACCAGAGCCTCCGCATCGGCATAGCGCACGTGGTAGACGTGGATCCGCTGGTCGGCCGCCCTCAGAGGCGTATCGAGACTCGTCGCGAGCTCGTGGATCTTGCGCATGTCGAGCTCGGTTGCCACCGCTATCACCGAGTTGGTGCGCTCGTCGGGGACCACTTTGAAAGTGAACTGATCGGAAGAGCCTTTCTCGCGCTCCTTGCCGCGCATGGCTCGGCGTTCGCCCAAT
>PIVZ01000905.1 GCA_003354045.1 bacterium | reverse complement strand
GACATCATGACGTTGGCGAAGTCGCTCGGCGGCGGCATCTACCCGATCTCGGCCACCGTCTATACGGAGGAACTCAACGACTTCTTGATCGCCAATCCTTTCATCCACCTGAGCACTTTCGGCGGCAGCGACCTCGGCTGCATCGTGGCGCTAAAGGCGATCGAAATCATGGAGAAAGAGAAGCTCTGGGAGAAAGCGCTTGCCCGCGGAGCCCAGTTCGAGGTGGGTTTCAACGAGCTGCAGGAGAAGCACGGCGAGATCATGCTCGAGCACCGCGGCCGTGGACTGATGCGCGGCCTGCAGTTCACGAGCGACAGCCATGGACCGCGCATGTCTTATCAGCTCGCGCAAAACGGCGTAATGGCGCTGTATTCAGGTAACGAACCGAGCGTGATGCGGCTGATGCCGTCCCTGGTGATATCGGAGGCGCAAACTGCGACCGTCCTCGAGGCGCTCGACCACTCGATGCAGATGGTCAAGGACCAGGACGCCGGCAACGTCGAGCAGGCGGAGGACTCCGGGAAGAAGAGGCGCCGGCGCAGGCCGGGCCGCTCCTGAGTCACTCGAAGGAGAGAGAGAATGGCCACCCAGCAAGAGATTACCGAAGCGCTGGCGGACTTTCAGGTTCAGTGCAACGAGAATGAACGACTGCGTAAGATGCAGCGTGACTGGACGAAGGTCCTTCACATGGTTGCCGAGGACAATGAGTCCCGTCACACCATGACGGTGGTCGAAGGCGAGACCACCAAGGTCGAAGAGGGTCTGCACGGTACGCCCGACATAATCGTCACGACCAGTAGCGAGGCCCTCTGCGACATGTTCTGGGGGGACCTCAATCCGGCACAGAGGTACCTGCGCGGCGAGCTCAAGCTCAAGGCCTCGAAGGAAGACGTGATGCGACTGGACGCGATCAACCTGATCATCTGGCCGGAAGACTGACCCGCGTGGCCAGTCGCGAGGCAGCGCAAACGGGGCCTGTCTCCGTTTTCGAGCAGACAAAACGTGAAGGGGAGATCTGAACTTGCCTGAAGCTCAACTCGCCAAGGTCATAAAGCAACGCACCGTCGTGTCCACGGGAGCCGGCATGGCCATGGCCACGGTCTCCTATAGCGCCAGTATGGAGCTGGCCACCATAGTGCTCGGGGATTCGGCGTGGATCGCCATCCTGGTAGCCGGCATTTTCTGCCTCATGGCCGGAGCGTGCTTCGCCGAGCTTTCCGGCATGTACCCCACCGCGGCCGGCATAAAGCTCTATATCGAGCGAGCCTTCAACGAGAAGGTCGCGATGCTGTTCGCGACGATGTACATCACCGTGGCGATCTCGGTGGTCGGCGCCGAGACCTTCGTGCTGGCCCGCGTCCTGCACGACGGCACCGGAATAACGGCAGTGCCGCCTTGGGCCTGGGGTGTGATCTTCTTGCTCGTGGTCCTCGGCCTCA
>PIVZ01000328.1 GCA_003354045.1 bacterium | reverse complement strand
CTCACGATTTTGTCTGCCACGGGGAGGGTTGTCAACGTGGGTTTTGAAGCGGCCGGGCGCTATTAATTGAGTTTGACGAGCGTGATCTGCACCAGCGCCGATGTGGGCGTGTAGGCATTGTCGTCCCCGTCGGGTCTTCGCTGCCAGGGGCGGGCGGCCTGCCAGGTGCGTGATTTCCGAGGCCGATGGAACAGTGGCGAGCCGCAGGACCGTCTCCCATTGGTCACGACAAGCCGAGAAGGCGGCGCGTTATGCTGAGAGAAGTGAACAGGTGGGTTTCCTGGTGCTCCCCGGTCAGCGGGTCGAAGGACCACTCGGGCGCCATGCTCGGTACTGCAGCCACGTAGAACACGGTGCTGCCCGCGAGATTGAAGATCAGGTGGACCGGGTCTAGCGAGCGAAAGACCCCCTGCGCCTGCCCTTCCTCAACCGTCTCGCGGAGTCGCGTGAGCACCGGGGCAATATACTCGCCAATTGCCTCGCTTGGCGCATGTGGAGACTCGACGATCTCGCCCATGATCATGTAGGCGACGGCCGGGCGTTCGCAGGCGTAGTGCACCCACGCTGTTACCATGTTCTCGATGCGCTCCTGACAATCGGCCCCTTTTTCGATAGCGCCGAGCAGGCGGTCGCGGAGACCGGCGAAAAGCCGCTTCTGCACCTCCTCATAGAGTTCCCGTTTGTCGCGAAAGTAGTAGTTGATGGACCCGCGTCGGATACCCACGGCGTCAGCGATGTCGCTCAACCGTGCGGCCGCGAAGCCCTTCTCGGCAAACACGACCTCGGCGGCCTCTAGTATGGCTGCAAGCGTTCGCTCGGCCTTTGCGCCACGCTTCGGGAGAACATCCACACAACTAACCTGCCGATGCGCAGGTTAGTTGTCAACGGCTCCACGCTGTGACTGATCTCCTTGCAACCGGTCGGGCCAACAGGGCACGACTAGTGTTCAGCCCACTTGAACCGGCGAGTAATTGTGTAAATACATATAGTTATGGCCGCTACGCAGGCCGAATACGGCTGCGACCTGCCTTCTCGGGATCGTCGGTGCACTGTTGGCTACGGTTATTTGAGAAATCTCACTGGAAGGGCGCCGTCCTTCTTGACTCAGTATCTGCGGGAGTGCAGATTTCTGTCAGTATTGGGTGGGAACCCTGTGCCGACGAAGTTGCGGGTCGCGAGGCCCTGCGTACGTCATCGGGGCGCGACCGCCATTGAGCAGAGTACGGAGGACAAACAAGATGGCTGAAGATCTCGGGAAATGGGCCGGTACATACAGGGAGAAATGGACCTGGGACCAGGTTACATGGGGCGGCCACGCCGTCGATTGCTACCCCGGTGGATGTCCTTGGCGGGTATACGTCAAGAACGGGCGTGTCATCCGCGAGGAGCAGGCGGGCGATATCAGCCCCGTCGAGGCGGGCATTCCCGACATGAACCCGATGGGTTGCCAAAAGGGAGCCTGTTGGAGCCACTGCCACTACTCAAAGGACCGCGTCACCCATCCTCTCAAACGGGTTGGAGAGCGCGGCGAGGGGAAGTTCGAACGAGTCTCGTGGGACGATGCGCTGGCCGACATTGCCAGTGCCGTGATGGACGCCATTGAGGACCAGGGTGGCGAGTCGATCCTGACCCTTCTCACGCCGGAGTACGGGGCATTCGCCGCGCGCCAACTCTCGGTCCTGCTCGGCACGCCGATGACCGACGGCAACGCTGAGTTCCAGGACTTCAGCCCCGGCTGGCACATTACCTGGGGGCTGTTCAACCCGACCTCTTCCATGGACGACTGGTTCCTGGCCGAGCTCACTCTGATCTGGCACGCCAACCCGGTCTACACCAACATCCAGTGGTACCACTACGTCTCCGAGTCTCGCTACAACGGCGGCGAAGTGGTCACGATCGCACCGGACTATAGTCCATCGGCAATCCACGCCGACTACCACATGCCGGTACGCATCGGCACTGACGCCGCTCTGGCCCTTGCGATGTGCAAGGTGATCATCGACGCGGACCTCTACCAGAAGCAGTTCATTCAGGAACAGACCGATCTTCCGCTGCTGGTGCGCAAGGATACCGGGCGTTTCCTGCGCGGCGACGAGCTCATGCCGGGCGACCGCGAGGACCAGTTCTTCTGGTGGGACGAGCTTGGCAGCGTCTTGACGGCGGCGCCGCGCGGGACCCTGGCCCTCAGCGGCGTCGATCCCGCTCTGGAAGGCTGCTTCACGGTAACGCTTGCCGACGGCAGCACGGTGGAGGTGGAGCCGGTCTTCGCGCTGCTAAGGCGCCACCTCGAGGACTACACGCCGGAGAAGGCCGGCGAGATCTGTGGACTGAACCCCGACAACATCCGTAAGCTCGCCCGCAAGGTCGCCACGCGCAAGACGAAGATCTTCATCGGCTGGAACTCGGGTAAGTACTATCACGGCGATCTGATGGAGCGCGCGATGGCCCTGCTACTGGGGCTCAGCGGCAACTGGGGCAAGAAGGGAACGGGGACGCGCTCGTGGGCTTTCCTGGGCATGGACGGCCAGGTCTTCCTGCCGCGCAAGGAAGGGCCGGGCCAGGCGGCTGCGCAGAAGCTCCACACGGAACTGATCGCACTGCGTGGCATGCTCACCGCTGACGATCCCACCATGACGCTGGAGATGATTCAGAATCGTGCGGCCGAGATGGCGGCGGAGATGGCCGGCTTGGGCAACGCCATACCGCCGGCCTTCCTGTGGTACTACCAGTACGGCTACAAGGAGCGTTGGAACAATCCCGACAACGTCGATCCAACTATGGCGCGTAGCTTCGATGACTACATCAACGAGGCAATGGACAAAGGCTGGTGGGACCCGAGCTACACGAAGACCTACAAGGAAGTGGAGCCGCGCGTCCTATGGGAAGCCGGTGGCAACATGCTCCGGCGCCAGCGCGGAGGCCAGAAGCTGCTGCTCGAGCATCTGTGGCCGAAGCTGAAGATGATCGTCTCGGTGGACTACCGCATGACGACGACCGGGTTGCACTCCGACTATGTGCTGCCGGCTGCCCAGCACTACGAGAAGCTCAACCAGGGCATGCCCTCGGTGCACCACTTGAACTTCATCCTGCACGACCGCGCCATCAAGCCCGAAGGTGAGGCACTTCCAGACTACGAGATCGGCAACCGGCTGGTCGAGAAGGTCGAGGCAGAGGCCAAGAGGCGTGGCATAAAGGAGTTTACCGACCGAAAGGGCAACGTGCGTAGGCTTGACAACCTGGTACAGCGCTCCACGCAAGGTGGGGCGTTGGTTGACGAGGAAGTGCGCTTCGACGAGATAGTTCGCGACACGGCTACCTACGGGATCATACCGAAAGACACCACGCTGGATACCCTGCGCGAGAAGGGCAGGGTGCGCTACACCGGCTGGGGTATGGTAGGCCACGGCATCTCGCAGGCATCCACGATCAAGCCCGACGAGGTGCACAATCCGTTGCGCTGGCACACCGAGGAGAAGCTGCCTTACGACACGATGGTGAGGCGAGCGCAATATTACATCGATCACGAGTGGTTTCTCGAGGCCGGTGAGGCGCTGCCCACACACAAGGAGCCGCCCACGCACGGCGGCAAGGGTCGGCGCTTCGAGATGACCAGCGGGCACAACCGCTGGAGCATCCACTCGATGAACCTCACCAACAACGTCATCCAGAACACCCACCGCGGCGCGCCGTTCGTGTTCATCAACGATGGCGATGCCGCCAAACTTGGCGTGGAAAACGGCAAGAACGTAAAGCTGGTGAGTGACGTTGGTGAGATGATCATCGAGGCCAAGCTCACGCCGGCGTGTCGGCCTGGTCAGGTGATCGTCTACAATGGTTTCGAGCCTTACATGCACGAGAACTGGTACGGTCAAGCCGATCTCGAGCCTGGACACATCAAACACCTCGGTCTCGTAGGCAACTACGGTCATCTCAAGTACCGGCTGTTTTCGTGGCAGCCGATCCCGTGCGACCGCGGGGTACGCGTTGATGTCGAGAAAGTAGGCTGAGGGCCGGCGAGGAAACCATGACAACTATCACACAATCAAAACGACAACTGGTTTGGGTATTCGACCTCAACAAGTGCATCGGCTGCCAGACCTGTTCGGTGGCGTGCAAGATGCTCTGGCCGCAAGAAGACGCGGGCACCGAGCATATGTGGTGGATGACGGTGAACACCCAGCCCGGCCGCGGCACGCCACGCGACTGGGAGACCATGGGCGGCGGCTACAATGGCGATGGCATAAAGCTCGGCCACATCCCGACCGATGAGGAGTTTGGCGGCGGTTGGGACTACAACTACGATGAGGTGCTGCGCGGCGGTAAGGGTCGTAAGGTGCACCTGCAGAAAACCGCCGGTAGCAAGACCTGGGGGATGAACTGGGACGAGGACGAGGGAGGCGGCGAGTTTCCGAACGCCTACTTCTTCTACCTGCCGCGCATGTGCAACCACTGCACCGACGCAGCCTGTGTCGAAGCCTGCCCGTCCGGCGCGATGTTCAAACGTGAGAGCGACGGTCTGGTCCTGCGCGACGAAGACGCCTGTACCGGCAACAAGCAATGCGCGAGCGCGTGCCCCTACAAGAAGATCTACTTCAACGAGGCACGCGGCGTGAGCCAGCACTGTATCGGCTGCTTCCCGCGGCTCGAGCAGGGAGTGGCACCTGCCTGTGTGCGGCAGTGCCCCGGCCGGGCGGCCTTCGTGGGCTTCCTCGACGACGAAAGCAGCGCGGTCCACCGGCTGGTCAAGAAGCACCGGATCGCGCTGCCACTCCATCCAGAATTCAACACCACACCGAACGTCTTCTACGTGCCACCGCTGGCGCCCGCACCGCTGCGCGAAGACGGGAGCTGGGACGAGAATGCCTCGCGAATTCCGCCAGAAACCCTCGAAGGGCTCTTCGGCGTCGAGGTGCACGGTGCGCTCGACATCCTGCGATCGGAACTCGACAAGAAACGCCGAGGCAAGGAGTCGGAGGTGATGGACGAACTCATCCTCTATCAGTGGAAGGATTGCCTCGGCCACCTGACCCGCGACCCCTCGGAGATCGTCTGGAAGCAGTCGTAACGGGAGCCGAGATGACTCACCGAGCGGAAGAGCGCGCCGCGGCGGTGAAAACCGGGACGCCGCAGCTTTCACGCCGCTCCTTCCTGAGAATCACAGGCGCCTCCGCGGCGACCCTGCCGCTGCTGCACTTCCGGCTCGACGCGCGAGCCGACGGTGAAGCCCCGCGCGCAGGGCCCGCAGAACTCGCGAACTGGCAGGACCTCTACCGCGAGCGCTGGTCCTGGGATCGCGTAGTCAAGGGCTCGCACGGCTGGGTGAACTGCCGCAGCGCCTGCAACTGGGATCTCTTCGTCAAGGACGGGGTCGTGGTCCGCGAGGAACAAGCGGCCAATTACGAGGCCTCCGAGCCCGGCGTCCCCGATTTCAACCCGCGCGGATGCCAGAAAGGCGGCTGCTACACCGACGTGATGTACGGCCCGACCCGTCTCACCGTTCCTCTCAAGCGGGAAGGCGAGCGTGGCAGCGGGCGCTGGCAGCGCATTTCCTGGGACCAGGCTTTGCGCGAAATCGCCGTGAAGCTCGTCGACATCAGCGTTGCCCACGGAGCCGATTCGATCGTCCAGGATCTCGGCCCGCACTTCGACCTGGGAGCCACCACCGTCGCTCGCAATCGCTTCTTCGGAATGCTCGGCGCCTCGCTTCCGGACGACTGGGCCGAGATCGGCGATCTCAACATCGGCGCGACCCTGACCCTGGGAATTCCGCACGTGGGCGGCTCGAGCGACGAATGGTTCCTATCCGACTTCCTGGTGGTCTGGATGATGAAT
>PIVZ01000327.1 GCA_003354045.1 bacterium | reverse complement strand
CTCGCCCTGCGCCCCGGCGGCCGGCTGCAAAGAGACGGCATCGAGCCCGCTCACCTCGCACAGGCAGCGTTCGAGCTCGACGATCAGCCGCAGCGCTCCCTGCACGGTATCCTCGGGAGCATAGGGATGGATGGCCGCAAAGCCGGGCAGCGCCGCGATCTGCTCATTGACGACCGGGTTGTACTTCATCGTGCACGAGCCGAGCGGATAGAAATTGGTGGCCGCCGAGTAGTTGAGCTGCGACAAGCGCAGGTAGTGGCGCAGAACTTCGGGCTCGCCCACCTCGGGAAAGCCTTCGAGGTCGTCCCTCAACAGAGAATCATCGAGCGGCGCGACAGCCTCGTCCCCACCGAGGTCTACTCCGCTCCTTCCCGGACTCCCCTTCTCGAAGATCGGTGGCTCGAGAGGCGTTTTCATGCGGCCTTCCTTGCGGCCAGGCGCTCGACCAACTCGTCGATGTCCTCCGTCCGACTGCACTCGGTGACCGTGATGAGCAGATGGTCGCCGAGCTCGGGCTGCCCGGGCATGAGCGGCCCGACGCGCACGCCGGGAACCAGGCCGCTTGCCACGGTGGCCGCAAACCAGCGCTCGCAGTCCGGCACCGCGACCGCGAACTCGTTGAAGAACGGCCCCGAGAAGGCCACTTCGAGGCCGGCCTCGGCGGCCAGCCGGTCGGCCACCTTGCGGGCCGCACACGCGTTCTCCACCGCCAAACGGCGCAGCCCGCGACGACCGGCCAGGCTCAGGTAGACGGTGGCGCACAGAGCGGCCAACCCCTGGTTGGTGCAGATGTTCGACGTGGCCTTGTCGCGACGGATGTGCTGCTCGCGGGTGGCAAGTGTGAGCACGTAGCCGCGCCGCCCGTGCTCATCCACCGTCTCTCCCACCAAGCGTCCGGGCATTTGCCTGACGAAGTCACGACGCGTGGCGACCAACCCCACGCCGGGACCTCCGTATGAAGGCGGCAGCCCGAAGCTCTGACCTTCGGCCACGGCAATGTCGGCACCGCACTCGCCCGGCGTGCGAAGCAGCGCCCACGCAAGAGCCTCGGTAGTGACACTGATCGACAGCGCCCCCACCCTCTTGGCCAACCGCGAGGTCGAGCCGAGATCGTCGATCACGCCCATGAAGTTCGGGTAGCCCGTACATACCGCGGCAACGTCGTCGCCGAGCGCCGACTCGAGCGCCGCGAGGTCAGTGCGCCCGTCGGCCCCCAGAGGAATCTCGATCAGCTCGCCCCGCCCGTAGCCGTCGAGGTAGGTTCGCGCCACCGCCAGGTACTCGGGATGAATGGCGGCGGAAACCAGCAACCGGTCTTTCTTGCGGCCTATGCGCAGCGCCATGAGCAACGCTTCCGCAAAGGCCGAGGCGCCGTCGTAGAGGCTCGCGTTGGAGACGTCCAGGCCGGTGAGCATCGCCACATAGGTCTGAAACTCGAAGCAGGCTTGCAATGTTCCCTGGCTCACCTCGGGTTGGTAAGGCGTGTACGCGGTCGCGAACTCCGAGCGCGACATGATTGCCGAAACCGCCGCGGGCACGAAGTGATGGTAGCAGCCGGCCCCCTGAAAGCTCGGCAACGGATCGTTGGCCGCGGCCAGTCGAGATAGCTCGGCGACCACTTCGCGCTCGCCGATCCCATCGGGCAGATCGATCGCCGCGCTCTCGCGCAACGACGCCGGGACCGTGTCGAACAGGTCGTCTATGGAAGATACGCCGATGGTGTCGAGCATGCGCGCGACATCGCTCGGCGTGTGCGGCAGAAAGCGCATCGGCCTCAGGCCACGAGATCGTCGATCAGGTCGCCGTACTCGCTCGCGGAGAGCAGCTCTTCGAGTTGTTCTGGATCGGTCAACTCCATGCGCACCATCCAGCCGTCGCCGTAGCAGTCTTCGTTCAGCATGGCCGGCGTGTTCGGCAGCTCGTCGTTGACCTCCGTGACCTTGCCGGAGACCGGGGCATAGACATCCGAGGCGGCCTTCACGGATTCGACCACCGCGAACGGATCGTCACGCGCAACCTCGATCTCGTCGTCAGCCTTGGGCAGCTCAACGTAGACGATGTCGCCGAGCTGTTCCTGGGCGTAGTCGGTAACGCCAAGGACGATCTCGCCGTCGGACTCGACCTTCACCCATTCGTGCTCTTTCGTGTAGCGAAGATCTTCCGGGATCTCCATAACGGTTGCTCTCCCGCGCGGGCTCTTCTTCAGCGCTCGTCGGCCTGCCTAACATAAAAGGGAAGGTTCGTCACGTGGGCGGGCCTGCACTTGCCACGGATTTCCACAGCCAGCTCCCCACCCGCCGAGTTCTCGACCAGGGCCAGAGCTATCCCTTTGCCGAGTGTGGGCGAGTGAGAGCCGCTGGTCACCTCGCCCACCCGGCCCGAGCCGTCCCCGACGGACATCACCGGATGGCCCGCCCGGGCAATACCACCGTCCATCTCGAGGCCGATCAGCCGCCGTTCGGGCTCGGCCTGCGAGGCGTTCTCGAGAGCCTGGTAGCCGACCATCTGCGGCCGGTTGAGCTTGACGGCCCAGCCCACGCGCGCCTCGAATGGGCTTATGTCCTCGCCGAGCTCGTGGCCGTAAAGCGGCAGCGCCGCCTCCAGACGAAGGGTGTCGCGCGCGCCGAGTCCGATGGGGCCGATGCCGTGCGGCTCACCGGCGGCCAGCAGAGCGCGCCAGGTGTCCACCGCGTCGCCGGTGGGGACGAAGAACTCGAGGCCATCCTCTCCCGTGTAACCGGTGCGGGCGGCCAGAACCTCCACGCCGCCCAAGGAGACCTCGGCCACGCCGAACCGCCTCAATGCCCCTGTCTCGGGCGCCAGCGTCGCGGCCACCTCGACGGCCTTCGGCCCTTGCAGAGCGATCAGCGCCAGCCCATCGCTGAGATCACGGATGGTGCACCCGTCACAGGCGTAAGCCTCGATCCAGGCCAGGTCCTTGCTCCGATTGGCGGCATTGACGCACACGAGGAAACGCTCGGGCTCGAGCTTGTAGACGATTACGTCGTCAAGAAGGCCACCGTGCTCATTGGCCAGTAGGCTGTACTGGGCGCGGCCCGGCGCCAGCCGGGTGGCGTCGTTGGTGAACAGGCGCGCACAGCAGGCCTCGGCCTCAGGCCCAGCGATCTCGATCTCGCCCATGTGGCTGACGTCGAAGAGACCGGCGGCCGTGCGCACGCGATGGTGCTCGCCGACTATGGAGTCGTACTGCACCGGCATCTCCCAGCCGGCAAACGGCACCATCCGCGCACCGGCCGAGACGTGCTCGTCGCGAAGCGGTGTGTACCTCAGAGAAGTATCACTCACGGTGCGGGCTAGAGCTCTCTGGCGACGCAGGCGTCGTAGGTGTTCTGCAAGAGCATGGCGACCGTCATGGGTCCGACTCCGCCGGGCACCGGCGTGATGTAGGAAGCGCGCTCGACGGCGACCTCGAATTCGACGTCGCCGACCAGCTTGCCATCGACGCGGTTGATGCCGACGTCGATGACGACGGCGCCGGGCTTGATCCAGTCTCCCTTGACCAGCTTCGGCTTGCCGACGGCCACAACCAGCACCTCGGCGCGTGAGACTTCCTCTCTGAGGTCGGCGGTGCCCACGTGACACAGCACCACCGTGGCGAAACGTTCGAGCAGCATCATCGCCACCGGCTTGCCCACCAACGCCGAGCTGCCCACCACCACCGCGTGCTTGCCCCTGAGGTCGATGCCGGTGCTGTCGAGCAACAGCATGCAGCTCACAGGGGTACACGGCCGCAGCCCCGGCCTGCCGGTAAAGAGCGATCCCTGGTTCAGAGGGTGGAGCCCGTCCACGTCCTTGGCCGGGTCGATCGCCGAAAGGCCGCGCTCCGCGCTGAGATGTTCGGGCAGCGGAAGCTGCAAGAGGATGCCGTCGATGTCGGGCGTGTTGTTGTAGCGGTCGATGGTATCGAGGACCTCGTCCATCGACACGCTGGCGGGAAGTTCGACCGACTCGGAGTGCATGCCGATCTCTTTCGACTCGCGCTGCTTGCGCGCAACGTAGATCTGCGAAGGCGGGTCCTCGCCGACCAGAATCGTCACCAGACCCGGCGCCCGCTTCCCCGCGGCGGTGCGCAGTGCGATCTGGCGTGCGAGGCCCTCTCGCATCTCGCGTGCGCGGCCTTTGCCGTCGATTATCTCTGCCAACGCGTCCACCTCCGGCGCTTGGCCCGGACCATTCATGAATACTGCGGCCTAGTCGATCCGCTTCACCATCGATTTGACGAGATCGCCGGCGCCGACGGCCATGAACTCATCCGCCGTCTTCCAGATCTGACGGTCGCCGCGAACGATCGCGTAGTAGCGCGAGACCAACCTGCCCGAGGCCTTCTCGTTCTTGTCGAAAGTGCCCTGCCAAAGCACATCGAACGTGGAGGCATCCACCAAGGCGGCGTAAATCGTCGCGCCCGCAGGCGTGGTCGGATTCTCGTCGCCACCTTCGCGCCGGCGCAGATCGAGCAAGGCCATTACCACGACCGCATCGACGTTCTCGCCCGCAAGTAGCGACTGAGCGGCGCCGCGATGTCCGGCCGCGGCAACGGCTCTCACCCGGTCATAGTCGATGATCTTGTAGCGCGGGTAGCTATCCAGCGCTTCGTAGAAGAACGCCGTCAGCAGGTCCGCCGCATCACCCGAGGTCACTCCCATCTCCAGGTCGGCAGGACACAGATCGCAGCTCGAGCCACCGGTCAGATCCACGTACGCAGCCGGCAAGATCGCGATGCGGCGGAGTTCTTTGACGGCAACCGTCTCCGGCCCACCGCCGCCGAACAGCGCGCAGCCGCCGGAGGTGGCAAGACTCAGTGCCACCATCGCCACGAACGGTCCGACTTTGCGCTTCGTTCTCATAGGTCGATCTTCAAGCCGAGCCCGCGGAGCTGGGCGCTATCCACGGCAGCCGGCGCGTCGGTCAGCAAGCAGGCCGCTCGCTGCGTCTTGGGGAAGGCTATCACGTCGCGGATCGACTCGCCGCCACACAGGATGGCCACGAGGCGATCGAGACCAAGCGCCAGCCCACCATGGGGCGGAGCACCGTGACGCAGCGCTTCGAGAAGAAAGCCGAACTTCTCGTCGGCCTCGGCAGCCTCGATACCGAGCACCTTGAAGACCTGGCTTTGCACGTCGGGGCGGTGAATACGGATGGAGCCACCGCCTAGCTCGACCCCGTTCAAGACCACATCGTAGGCGTCGGCCTTCACCGCGGCCGGATCGCTTTCCAGCTTGTCGAGATCCTCGGGCTTGGGTGAGGTGAAGGGATGGTGAAGGGCGTAGTAGCGTCCGTCTTCCTCGTTGAACTCGACCAGAGGGAAATCGACGACCCACAGGAAATCAAGACGGTCCTTGTCGATGAGGCCTCTCTGGTCGGCGATCTTGCAGCGAAGCGCCCCGAGGACGGCGCTGACGACCTTGTCCTTGTCGGCGCCAAACAGTACCAGGTCGCCGTCTTCCAGCCCGAGCCGCTCGGCCAGGGCTTCCTTCTCCCCGTCGGAGAAGAACTTGACGATCGGGGACTGCCAGTTGCCATCAGAGATCTTGATCCAGGCCATGCCCTTGGCGCCGAAATCGGCGGCGTAGGAGCCCAGATCGTCGATCTCCTTGCGGGAGAGCTCGGTTCCGCCTTTGACGACTATGGCCTTGATGACCCCACCGCCCTCGACGGTTTCCCTGAAGACCTTGAAACCGCTCTCTGCGAAAACCTCGCTAAGGTCTCGTATTTCCAAGCCAAAGCGAGTGTCCGGACGATCGGTGCCAAAGCGCGCCACGGCCTCATCGTAGGAGATACGCGGGAAGTCCCCCTCGAAGGTCTTGCCGAGGACCTCGC
>PIVZ01000326.1 GCA_003354045.1 bacterium | reverse complement strand
CGGTGTGCCGGCCACGAGGTCGTAGATCGCGCTTGGAAAGAAAGCCGCAAGATCCATTAAGTACTCGACCGGCCTGCGTAGGAACTCCTCGAAGTTGGGATTGTAGAAGTGACTCGGCCTGAATTGGGAAATCGTGTCGGAGGAGCCGTCGAGGGCGCGCAGCGCCTCGGACGGCGGTACTCCGGCCGCCAGCGGAGCTGAGAGCAGAGCGCCGGCACTCAGACCGACGTAAAGATCAAAATCCGTCGTCTTCCTGTTGATCAGGAAGTCGTCGAGAGCCTTGAGCCCACCGAGCTTGTAGGCGCCGCCGGTGACGGCGCCGCCGGCCAGCACCAAGGCGACCTTCGGGTCTCGCTTGCGAACCGCGAGGTCGCTTTTCTGTATAACGGTTATTCCCATCGATGATCTGCCGCCGGGCACCAAGGCCCCCCCTCGACGCCTAGCGGCCTCCTCCTACATCAACTCTAACCCGGGCTAACAGGATAGCGGGTCGCGGCGCACTGTGTCTAATCGCGCCGTCGCCTCAATTGGGCGTTCAAGGCAGCACACTCGCCCCTGGGTCGCGGGGCAAGAGGGGGGCGGGCAGGCAGAGGCGCAGATCCGCCGGGCGTTGCAGTACGCGCTACCCGTCGGCGAGCGCCCGCTCGGCGGCGGCCTTCTCGTCGAGCGTGCCGACCGTGAGCCAGCGGCCGTCGAAACGGTAGCCGTATATCGGCTCGCCGGCTGTGAGCATCTGCGGGTAGGTGACGGCGGTAACCGAGAACGGCCGGTCCGCGGGCATGTAGTCGAAGACGCGAGGCTCCAGGACCTGCACGCCGGTGTACATGAATGCCTCGAGGGGCTCCATGGTGCCAGGGCGCCTGTGCTCGAGGAAGGTGCCGATACGGCCATCCGTCTCGGTCTCGATGACGCCGTATTGCTTCGCCAGCGGATCCTTGCGCAGCACCAGCGTTGCGGCCGCGCGGCGGGAGCGATGAAAGGCGAGCACCTCACCGAGCTCGATATCGATGATGGTATCCGAGTTGAGCGTCACCACCGTCGAGTCGCCGAGCAACTCACGGGCGTGCAATATGCCGCCGCCGGTTCCCAGCAGGGGGTCCTCCAGACTGTAGCGGATGTTGAGCCCGAAGCGGCTGCCATCGCCGAGATGCTCGCGGATTGCTACTGCCAGGTGGTGGAGATTTATGACGACGTCGCCTATGCCCGCGCGTGCCACGTTGGCCAGCGCGTACTCGATCAGGGGGCGGCCGGCAACCTCCACCAGCGGCTTGGGCACCCGGTCGGTGAGCGGCCGAAGGCGCGTACCGAGACCGGCGGCCAGGATCATCGCGTGCACATTGCCACTGGTCTCTGTTGTCACGAGGCCGCTCCGCCATTATCGCCGCTACCGCTGCGCACCCGCTCGGCGAGCAGGCGCGCCGTCGTCTCCATACCGGCGGCCTGGGCCACCAGGCGCTGCGCGCTTCGGACTACGGCCGGCAGCATGTCGAGGTAGGCGGTCTTGCCCTTGGCGTCGGCCAGGTAGTTGAACCGACCGATTACCTTGAGAGCCCGCTGAAGGGCGCACAGCCGGTAGGCCTCGGTCGTCTGTTCGATTCCGCCGAGGCGCCCTGCGCGCTGTAGCTCATGGAAGGCGGCCAGCAGCCGGGCCTCCATTTCCGTGTCCACCAGTTCCGGGGTGCAGCGGTCGGTGAGCAGCGAGGCCACGTCGTAGAGCGCCGGGGCCAGCAGAGCGTCTTGGAAGTCGATCAGGCGCAAACGCCCGGCGTCTACGTGAATGTTCCAGGCGTGGTAGTCCCGGTGGGAAAACACACGGGGCAGGGCCGCCAACTGCGAAGCCACCTTCGCGAGCTCGGCGCGGCACGCGGCGACATCTCGTTCGCTGACCTGGAGCAGGCCGTGCTCGAGGAAGTGCTCGAATTCCCAGGCGAAAAGCCGTTCGTCGAAGGCTTGGAGGAAGGCGTAGCAACCGCTGCCGTCATCCGTGCAGCGACTCTGTAGATCGGCCAGCAATGAGAGCGCCTCGCGGAAGAGCCCCTCGGCGTCCGCTTTGGCTGAAACGGCTGCCTTCCAAAGAGTGGTATCCCCTACGTCCTCGAGGAGAAGCAGTCGCGAGTCGTCGGCGCGCGCGTAGACCTCTGGCACGGCGTCGGTACGCGCGGCCAAGTAGCGGTGCATATTGAGGAAGGGCAGCTCGTCGGGGCCCTCCTCGCCGAAGATTCCGAGCTCTTCCGACGACATGGCCACGGCGGCGTCTGCCATTATCATGATGACGACGGAGGCCGGCGCTCCCTCGCCACGGAGCGTGCAGCGGGCGTAGCGTCGAGTGGAGGCGTCACCGGCCAGCGCGACCACCGGGCCGCGCCCGGCGGCTGGCCAGCGGCGTGTGAGGAGGGCGTCTATCTCACGCTCGTTTCGCTCATCGAGGCGGGAGGGCGCGGCCATGGCCGGAGTCTTACAGCGGCGGCCGGTGACCGGCAACCGGTGTTGGGCAGAGCGACTTTGACATGTCTCCGCGCCCTGGTCATAAGATCGCGTTACGAACGAGGGCACATTGGATTAGCAGCCGGTAAGAAACCGGCCACCTCCACCACAGATGTCTGACTATATTCCCGTCATAGTGACCCTCTCTATTGGCGCTCTGATCGTCGGCGTCATGACGTCCCTCAACCGGATCATCGGCCCGCGTGCCACCAACCCAGTCAAGGAAGAAGTCTTCGAGTGCGGCAACCCCTCCACCGGGACGGCGTGGGCGCGCTGGTCGATCAAGTTCTACCTGGTGGCCATCCTCTTCATCGTCTTCGATGTCGAGGTGGTCTTCATGTACCCGTGGGCGGTTATCTACCGTGAGCTCGGCATCTTCGGCTTCGTCGAGATGATGATCTTCATAGTCATCCTCGCCGTGGGCTACATGTACGCCTGGCGCAAAGGGGCCCTGCAGTGGCGATAGACGCGTTAGTCGAGGCGGTGGCGCGGGCGGTGCCGGGGTCTGAACCGCAGACTTATGAGATGGCCAACGGCCATGGGATACTGGTCGGCGCGGGGCAACTCGTCGAGGTGCTCACCTTCCTGCGCGACGATCCCTCCACCTCCTTCGACATGCTCGTTGACGTGACGGCCGTCGATTACGAGGCTAGCGACGGCGTGATTGACGTCATCTACTCGCTCCGTTCGTTCAAGCACGGCCGGCGCGCGTGGGTGAAGGTCAAGGTCGATGCAGCCGAGCCGTCCCTACCGAGCGCCAGCGCTCTGTGGAAGAGCGCCAACTGGGCCGAGCGGGAGGTCTGGGACATGTTTGGCGTGCGCTTCGAAGGACATCCCGACCTGCGTCGCATCTTACTTTACGAGGAGTTCGAGGGGCACCCACTGCGCAAATCCTACCCCTACCAGAAGCGGCAGCCACTGATCGAGGAGAGAGACCCGATCCGGGATCCGTGGCCGGGGCGGGGCTGAGACGAGGAACCGAGCAGTGAGTGCCGACAAGCCGAGCACGCCGCACGAGGCGGGCCTGGACCCGCTCTCCGAGGTCATGGAGATCCAGATGGGGCCATCCCATCCGGCGACTCACGGCACCATCAAATTCGACCTGCGTCTCGATGGCGAGGTAGTTCTCGATTGCAAAACCGAGATCGGCTACCTGCATCGCGGCTTCGAGAAGATGTGCGAGCAGGGGACCTGGACGCAGGTAATCCCCTATACGGACCGCCTCAACTACGCATCTCCGGCCATCAACAACTACATCTTCGTGGAGGCCGTCGAGCGCCTCTGCGGCATCACCGTGCCCGAGCGCTGCTCCTACCTGCGCGTGATCCTCACGGAGATATCGCGCATCGTCGATCACCTCATCTGTCTCGGCATGGCCGCTTCCGAGATGGGCGCGGTCACCGTCGGTTTCTACACGAACGAGGCGCGCGAGCTTCTCTACAATCTGATTTCGCGAACCACCGGCGCGCGTGTGACGGTGAGCCACGGCCGCGTCGGCGGACTGGCCCGCGACCTTCCCGAAGGGTTTGCCGAAGAGCTGGATGCGGCCTTCGTCAAGCTCGACCGGGTGCTGCGCGACTGCGAGAAGCTGCTAGAGCGCAACCGCATATTCATCGACCGAATGGTGAACATCGGCGTCGTCTCACAGGAAGACGCCATCAGCTACGGACTGACGGGACCGCTGCTGCGCGCGACCGGCGTGGCCCACGACCTGCGCAAGGCCGAGCCTTACATGGTCTACGATCGTTTCGATTTCGAGGTGCCGGTCGGAACCAAGGGCGACAACTTCGACCGCTTTGCGGTTCGCTGGGAAGAGATGCGCGAGTCCAAGCGCATCGTCGAGCAGGCCATGGCCTCGCTTCCCGAGGGGCCTATTTGCGTGGACGACCCGACCATCGTGCTGCCGGACAAGAAAGACGTCTACGGTAACATCGAAGGGCTGATGAATCAGTTCAAGATCGTCGTCGAGGGCATCCGTGTGCCGGCCGGTGAGGTCTACTTCTCGGGCGAAGCGACCAACGGGGAGCTCGGCTTCTACCTGGTGAGCGACGGCAGTGGACGTCCGTACCGCGTGCGCGTGCGGCCTCCGTGTTTCTACGCCATGGGCTCGGTTGGCGCGATGATCGAGGGCAACACCATCTCCGACATCATTACCGTCTTCGGCATGGTCAACATGATCGGTGGGGAGTGCGACCGATAGCGATGGCCGAGCAAGAGCAACAATCCGGCAGCGGCGATGCGGTCGCTTTCAGCGCGGAGGCGCTGGCCGAGTACGAGGAGATCCTCACTCACTATCCCGAGCGGCGTGCGGCGCTGATGCCCGTGCTGTGGCTTGCACAACACGAGTTCGGCTGGCTGAGCCCCGAGGTGCAGGCCTATGTGGCCTCCCTGATGGAGCTCCCGGTCGGCTGGGTGGAAGGCGTCGCGACCTTCTACACCATGTACTACAAGCGCCCGATGGGTAAGCACCACCTTCAGGTGTGCACCAACCTCTCATGCTACCTGCGCGGCGCCGAGGAGATCATCGGTGCGGTGCGCAGGCGGCTCGATATCGACCCCGGCGAGACGACGTCCGATGGCAAGTTTTCGCTCGACAAGGCCGAATGCCTCGGATCATGCGGAACCGCGCCGATGCTGCAGATCGGCGACGGCGACTACGTGGAGAACCTCGACGTGGACAAGGTTCTCGCGCTGATCGACCGTCTCGAGCGGGGAGAGGAGGGCTGAAGCGGTGGATTGGCTGATTGCTGCCGTGGGCTGTCTGGTGGTCGTGCTGTTCGTCCTCGGCCTGGCGATTTTCCTGCTGTGGTTGGAGCGCAAGGGCAGCGCTCTGCTGCAGAACCGCTTCGGCGCCAACCGCGCGAATTTCTTCGGCATCTTTCCCTACAATCTCGGCCTGCTCAATACCGCGGTGGCCGACCCGGTGAAGATGTTCACCAAAGAGGACTTCGTACCTCGCGACGCCGACCGCCTGATTCATAGCCTCGCTCCCTTCCTGGCTTTGTTCCCGGCGTTGATAACCTTCATGGCCATACCCTTCGGCGATGCCATCGAGGTGGCGGGCCGCACGATACCGCTGCAGGTCATCAATCTGGACGTCGGCGTGCTCTACATCTCCGCGCTGCTCGGCCTCGGCGTCTATGGGATCGTGCTGGCCGGCTGGGCATCCAACAACCGCTGGGCCCTTCTCGGCAGCATTCGCGGCACCGCTCAGATGATTTCTTACGAGCTGGCGATGGGACTGGCGCTGGTGAGCATGATCCTGCTCTACGGGACGCTCGATCTTCAAGAGATGGCCCACCAGCAGGGCGGTCTGCTATGGGGCGTGTTGCCGGCCTGGGGGGTCTTCTACCAACC
>PIVZ01000904.1 GCA_003354045.1 bacterium | reverse complement strand
GCATCGCTCGTTAGCCCACCGGCTTTCTTCGCGATCACCTCGCCGGTGTAAGTGACTTCAACACTCGTCGCAGCGGCCAACTTCCCGGCCAGCGTCTCGGCAGCCGCCGGGCAACTGGCGGGGAAGAGCGTTACCAAGAAGACCAGCGAGACGAAGCGCGAGGACCCCGCCGCGACAGCACGCCGGTCCAGCCTCCGAAACAGCCGTGGCTGGGGCAAGTGGGGGTGCCCAGATCGGCGCGCTTCTAGGCGCCTCCCTTGAACCCCGGCTTTGCCGAGCAATAACAGCGACTTCCCGCTGACTACCGCACCCTGGATCATGGGTCAGTATTAATCCAGTCGTGCCGTAATTGAAACTGACATTCAAAATCGCTTTAGGGCAGGGCCCTGGCGTGCGCTCAAACGGCGGCCGGCGCCCTGCTTGGCGGCGCCGCTCGCGGACATGGGGCGGACATTTCACGTGCCAAAACGAGCCGGCGGACAACTTGGCCACGGCGCCGCGCCACTGGCATTGGGTCGATATCCACCGTAGCAGGAGAGCCATCGGCGGAGAGCCATCGACAAACGAACCGACACGAACGAGCCAAGGAGTAGCCATGAACCCCAAGATCCCACTGCCGAAAGATTCCGAGTTGCCAGAGGAGTTTCGCGAGCGGCTGGCGGCACTCCCGCCTCTGAACGTCTTCCGCATGATGGCGAACGCGCCGGCCAGCTTCATGCAACTCCTGGACTTCGCCACCACGATACTGTTCGGCTCCGAGTTCGACGCGCGCAAGCGCGAGATCGCGATACTGCGCGTCGCTCATACCACCAAGTCCAACTACGAGTGGGTGCAGCACGTGGAAGTTGCCCGTGCTACGGGCGTGACCGACGAGGAGATCGCGATCATCGGCCGCGACGGTATGGTCTCGGGG
The DNA here is from genome assembly GCA_003354045.1 of bacterium. Lineage (GTDB taxonomy): Bacteria > Desulfobacterota > Binatia > UBA1149 > CAITLU01 > PIVZ01. The sequence goes on along the minus strand of PIVZ01000904.1, from coordinate 532 downwards.
CTGGACGAGGAAGGTAACCTCTTGTGCAGGGTCGCCGAAGAGATAAGTCTCGACGTCCGATTGAGCGATGAGGCTCTGTCGCAGATCACCGAGCGCTACGGTGTGCGCCAGGCCACCGAGCTCATACTGTGCTGCGCCTACTTCAATTTGGTCAGCAGGTTTCTCGAGTCCACGCGCACCGAGCTCGAAGACACCGCGGTGCTTGCGGATCAAAAAATCGATGGGATAAGCGACACGTTGGGTAAAGACTGACGGGAGCGCGAGTGGACGGCATGCGCGTCGATGCCAGCCGCCGGGACTAACCGACCGGCGCCGCCTGGTGTCAGAACGACAAGGAGCAAGAGGCGTGGGTAGAGCGATAACGATGAACGAAACCGGCGGTCCCGAGGTACTCGAGCTCGTCGATCTCGATCCGGGTGAGCCGGGACCGGGCACTGTGAGAATCCGCTGCGCGGCCGCCGGTGTGAACTTCATCGACACCTACTTCAGGACGGGCCTCTATCCGGTCCCACTCCCCTTCGTCCTCGGGCTC
>PIVZ01000325.1 GCA_003354045.1 bacterium | reverse complement strand
CGTTCTTGGTCTGCCGAATTCTGGCACCATACGGGATCGAGCTACCGCCACCCGGCTCGACGGTTACCCCTGCGTCAATGACGGCTCAGGGAGCAGCATAAGGGGTGGTATGGATATCGGGGGCGGGCCAGACCAACGAGACGAAGGATAAAGATGAAATGGATTCAGAAGAAATAAAGGCGAATGAAAGACGACTTTTTGATTATCTGAATAGAAGAGACATGAAAGCTCTGGAAGCATGGATCGATGCATCTGTAGCTGAAACCTTCGTGAACCACAGCCCAACATTCGATGTACCAACGGACCGAGAAGGACTGAAAGAGATGTTTTCGAAACTTCTCGAGCTATATCCCGACATCATGATTACAATTGAAGATATGGCCGTCGAAAAGGATATATTCTGTTTTCGAATGAGCATTCGAGGAATCGTTGCTGACAAGGGTCTCGTAAGCATTGCGATGGTGAAACTCGCGGACGGGAAATTTGTGGAGAGGTGGGCGCTCACCGAATCGGTAGCGCCGGCTTAGAGCGGGGCAAACTCTCGGAGCGTTCGGTTGGAACCATACGCCGAGAGCTGCCCGATCACGTAGTAGTTCTCAGCCGACGACATCTCGTCGCGCTCGTTTCCGTTCCGTTCATTCTTGGCTACGCCGCCGTCGGTTCGGATGGCACAGACTCGTCCCGATGTGATATTGACGAGGGACAGGCCTCACCCATCCGTCTAATCGACCTCGAACTGTAGAAGCTCGACCGGCACTACGCCCAGCGAGGTCCAGTCAGTGGAAAAGCTGCCCATGCAGCCGTCGCCCGGGAACAACATCTCGCCGTAGGGCTGGCACCCGGCGCACCCGATCTTGACGATTCCCTGCCAATTGTCGCCCGGGTCCGCAGCGTCGCTGCCATCGAGCGCGTCATTGTAGGCAGTAGAGGCCCAGGCGAACGTTTCGCCAGGCGCGAGCAACACAGAGTCTGAAGCAAGAACCGTTACGCCTTGCTTGAACTCAATTGTCACTGTTTCACCCGTGCCGTTGCTCGGAATCATGACGGAAACGGAAGCATAGCCGATGGTCGTAGTCGAGCCGGCGTTGGTAAGCGAGATGTGCTGCAAGTAGTTACTTTCATAATCGGCTTGGGCGGACGAAGCGAGGGGCAGGGCGCCTGCCACGAAGACGGCCATGAAGACTGCGCGAAGGGGTTTGCGCTTCATCATAGCTCCGTCCAGCTCGTGGAAAAGCCGGCGATGCAGGTGCTCGGGAATACCATCGCGCCCCAGGGTTTGCACTCGGTGCAGCTGATCTTGACGATTCCTTCCCAATTGTCCCCAGCGTCTGCGGCGTCGCTACCATCGAGTGCGTCATTGTACGAAGTGGAGCCCCAGGCGAACGTTTCGCCAGCCTCGAGCACCACAGAGTCCGAAGCAAGAACCGTCACGCCTTGCTTGAACTCGATTGTTACTATTTCAGATGCTCCGCTGCTCGGAATCATGACTGAGACGAACGCATAGCCGATGGTCGTGGTCGAGCCGCCGTTGGTAACCGAAATGTGCTGCAAGTAGTTGCTTTCATAATCGGCTTGAGCAGATCGACCGAGAGACAGAACGCCAGTCACGAAAACAGCCACCAAAATTGCGCGGAATAATTTGTGTTTCATTGTAACGCCTCCATCTGAACGATAATGCGCAGACAAATAGCCTGTCAAGCAAGTATGGGATTTTGCCATAAACTACTCTCTTGTGGCGTGTCATCGGGAAGGGGAAAAGTCGCGTGTCGCTCTGCCGCGCGAACATGCGGCACATCAGACTCGCACAACTCGTCATGCGGCCTCATCCCGAGCGGACGCCACAGGTGCTCGTGGGAAACCTGTTCCGGGTTGGGCGACATCTGCTACGTGCGGTCCATCACCGGCTCTTTCGGGAACGCGTTTTTGAAATCTGAAATGCGGTGGTGTTCGGATGAGAAGTCGAGTGAATCATCGACCGCACGGCCCTTGCTCGTTCACGCGATGCTAAGTTGACGGTCCCCACTGAAAGTGGGGACCCCGGTTCGCTCGTGTGAAGTCCCAATTCCGCTGACGGGGAACAACCGAGGAGCACCTTCGCGACCTTGGCAAGCTCATCCTGGCTGGCGCCGTCGGTGCCGTTCCGCTGCTCTTGATCAGCGCTCTAAGGGAAGCGCCCGTGGTCCCGAGCAAAGACCCGTTCTTCCTCGAGAGCCTCCACCACGCGCAATAGCGAGCCGGGGTCAGAACGTGCGGCGGCCGAACCTCACCGTGCGTCGGCCTTGGCAGTACAGACCGCGAGTTCTTCACTCCCGAGATGCGACGCCAAGGCCTCGATGTTCCACGCTCGTGTGGTGCGCAACAGGCGCTGACTCCCCCCTGCGCATCGTCAATATCCCGTGGCGTGCGTGCGCAAACTCGACCGAATATTGCCCCTTCGCGCCGAGCTCAGCCGGTCTTCTCGGCGTAGAGCTTGAACATGACCCTTCCCAAACCGCCATGTTCCACGCCTACGTCCCAGCACGACACCTGCTGGCTGGCGAAGACGGAATCGTTGGGATCGCCACCGTCCGCCACGCTGTCCATCATGGCGCGGATCTGATTTGCGAGTGGCGCGACGGCTTCCATGCACGGCGCGCCCGTACTTTCTGCGACGTTGAGAATCGGGAAATTGAAGACCAGTTTGTCCCCAGGCTTGAGCCCGGCGAAGCAGTACTTCGACTCCGTAACCTCAGCGATGATTTTCCACTTCGCTTTCTCCGGTAGATTAGAGAGGATTCTCTTCATGCCGGGGGAGAGCTTGTCGAGATCCTCATCGGTGATGTCGATGGTCTCCTTTACGATCTGGCGGGAAATCTCATCCATGAGTCGTTCCTCCTCGAGATGCGAGTGCTCCTCTGTGCGACGATAAGCACAACTGAGCCTCCCCATAACTCTATCCGGACTGACTTCATGCTGCCAAGCGCTCGCTGCGATGGTGAAGACCACTCGCCTCGGAGAACGCCACGACTGCCCCACCATGCCTGGAACATGACAGACGGCCTCGGCCCCCGGAAGTAAGAATCGCGCACTACGCCGTGTCGTCGCACCCCGCGTCGTCGCACCTTGATCACGACACTGCCCGCGAATACGATGGTGCCAACCCACGAAATCAAGGAGCTGCCCGATGACATACCCACCCGTCTGTCCACATGATCCGATCGAGCCAATCGCCGACGATGTCTTCATGGCCCGCGGCAGCGTCCGCCTCAACGCGATCATGCGTATCACTCGCAACATGGCGATCATCCGCCACGGCCATGAGCTCACGCTCGTCAATCCCATCCGGCTCGACGACGCGGGCGAGGCCCAGCTGCGCGGTCTCGGCGAGGTCAAACGCATCATACGGCTCGGCTGTTTCCACGGCCTCGACGACCCCTATTACGTTGCCACGTTCAAGGCGGAGTTCTGGTCGCAGACCGGCGGCACCACCTACACCGAGCCCGCGATAGACCACGAGCTGACCGAATCCACCGAGCTTCCGTTTCCCGACGCCGAACTCTTCTGCTTCGAGCGCACGAAAGAGCCGGAGTCGATGCTGTTGCTAAAGAAGGCCGGCGGCATCCTCTTCACCTGCGACGCGATTCAGCACTACGGGGACTACAAGCACAACAACCTGCCTGCGCGGCTCGTCATGCCTTGGATCGGTTTTCCGAGGACGACGATCATCGGCCCTATCTGGCTGAAACTGATGACGCCCGAGGGTGCATCTTTGAAAGGCGAGTTCGAGCGCCTGCTAGAGTGGGAATTCGACGGCCTCGTGAGCGCACACGGCAGTTATCTGAGCAGTGGCGCGCACGCTGCAGTGGCGGCAGCGCTAGAACGGAGCTTTGGCACATAACGCCCTTGACTAGTGCGCCACTCGTGGCGCGTGTGTAATGGACCTGTCCAGGTTCACAGGGGGGCGGGATGAGATGTCCCTCGTCGTGTTGATGGTCTTGGATACGGACTGAAGCGAGAAGCTCTTCGATATCAGCGATCCTGGACGCCCACGGCTCGATCCGCGTGAGTAGCGGATCGCCTCATCCCGCCTTTCGGAGCGGTCGAATACTACGGAGCTGGGTCGCTTCGGATTTGCGAGCCCGGTAAAGATCCCACCGCAGCTGCAGGTTCAACCAAAACGCAGGCGAAGACCCAAATGCCTTGGCAAGGCGTAACGCCGTTCCCGGGGTCACGCCCCGCCGCTTGTTGATCAACTCATTGACCCGCTGGTACGGGACATGGATACGATCGGCAAGCTCTCGCTGAGAGATCCCCATCGGCTTGAGAAACTCCTCCAAGAGCATTTCCCCTGGATGTGTTGGCTCCCTGTTCTCCGGTATCAAAACCATGATGTCACCTACGGATATCATGCTATTGACAAATTCGGCTCTGTCAACGGCTCGCGATTCAGCGCGCACCTCTTCGTTCATGAACTATCTATTTCCGATGCAGAGTGCGTACCCACGGGTCGCTCGCTTTCCACCAACGTGTGCAACCGGCCGAATACCGTGCCGTCGCAGTCCGGGCGTTCGCGGACTTCCAGGACGTCGCGCAGTTTCTCTAGCTGTTTTACTAGCTGCGTAAGGCGCTCGTCTTCGTCCACGAGTAGGTACATCCGGCTAAGCTGCCCGTCGCCGACGGGGGCGCAAAGTATCCCTTCCACATTGAAGGCGCGGCGGGCGAACAAGCCGGTAATGTGCGACATCACGCCGGGGTGATTGTTGACGCTCAGTTCTATCACTGCGTTATCCATTGACTCTCTCCGTTCCTATCATCTCGTGGTTGGCGCCTCCGGGCGGAACCATGGGGTAGACGTTGGCCGTCTGGTGGACGGGGACGTTTATCAGGCTCGGACCGGGCTCGCTCAAGACGCCGGCAACCGTTTCTATCGGGGACGATGCACGGCCGAGGTCGTAGCCGCGCAGGCCGAAACCGTTGGCTATGGCGACGAAATCGGGCCGCGAGTCGAAGCGCGAGGCGTGGTATCGCTCCCCGTAGAAAAGCTCCTGCTGCTGGCGGACCAGGCCGAGGTGGTTGTTGTTCATGACGATGATGCTCACGTCGAGGGCCAGCTCGGCCAGCGTGGCCAGCTCCTGAATGTTCATCAGCAGCGAGCCGTCGCCGCTGATGCACACCACGCGCCCGCCCGGGTTGGCCAGCGCCGCGCCGATGGCCGCGGGCATTCCGAAGCCCATGGTGCCGAGCCCACCGGAGGTGAGCAGGGTGCGCGGCCGCCGGAACGGATATGCCTGGGCGACCCACATCTGGTGCTGGCCGACATCAGTGGTGACGATGGTCTCGGGTGCGAGCAGCTCCGATAAGTGGTCGATGAAGTTGAGCGGACGCAACGGGTCCTCTCGCTCCGGCGCGGCCTGCGGGAAGCGCGCCCTTATCTCGGCCACGCATTGGTTCCAGTGCGTGCGTTCGTCGGCCGCGACCAGCGGCAAGAGCTGCCGTAGCGTCTCTCCCACGTCGGCAACGATACCGAGGTTGGTCGTACGCAGCTTGTCGATCTCCGAGTGATCGATGTCCACGTGGGCGATCGCCGCGTGCGGGCAGAACTCTGCGACCTTGCCGGTGGCGCGGTCGTCGAAGCGAACGCCGAAGGCGAGCAGTAGGTCCGCCTCTTCGATGATCATGTTCGTGTACGGCATGGCGTGCATACCGAGCATGCCCAAGAACAGAGGATCGTCGGGCGGGAAGGCGCCGAGGCCGTTCAGCGTCGAGACCACCGGGATGGCGTTCTTGCGCGCCAGCGCGATCAGATCATCCGATGCATCGGAGGCGATCACACCGCCGCCGATGTAGAGAATCGGCCGAGACTAG
>PIVZ01000324.1 GCA_003354045.1 bacterium | reverse complement strand
TGCTCGATGCCAGTGGCTTCGACGGCGTGGATGTCTATCGCGTGGCCAGCGATCCGATCGGCTGCTCGCTCGCCGAAGCAGCCGAGGCCCCCGCCTACGACGCCTACCTCGAGAAGGCCTCGCAAACGGCCGACTCCCTGCACGTGATCTACATCAACACGAGCCTGGCCGTGAAGGCGCGCGCCCATGCCGTGCTACCGACGATCACCTGCACGTCGTCCAATGTCGTACAGACAGTCCTGCAGAGCTTCGCCCAGCTACCTGAGCTTTCGTTGTGGTTCGGCCCGGACACCTACATGGGCGAGAATCTCGGACGCTTCTTCGCTGCGCTGGCCGAGATGGACGAAGCGACGATACGCAAGCTCCACCCGGCCCACGACCGTGCAAGCGTCCGCCAGTTGTGCGAGCGCTTCCATTACTTCCGCCAAGGGACCTGCATCGTCCACCACATGTTCGGCCGTGACGTGGCCGAACGCGTGAAGCGCGAGCACGCAGACGCCTACATAACCGCCCATCTCGAAGTACCCGGGGAGATGTTCGAGCTCGGTCGCAAGGCCGCCCGGCATGGTGCGGGTGTGGTGGGCTCGACGTCGAACATCCTCGACTTCATCGGCGGCAAGGTCGAGGAAGCCACGGCCGGTGGCGCTCCGGCTCACCTGCCTTTCATACTCGGCACCGAGGCCGGCATGATTACCGCCATCGTCCGCGACGTCCAGGCCATCCTGCAAAGACACAGCGAAGATGGTGGACCCGATGTCGCCGCCGAGATCATCTTCCCTGTGGCCGGTGAGGCCGTGGCCGAATCACCGGACGAGGAGCTGGCAATCGTTCCCGGTGTCGCCGGCGGCGAGGGCTGCACGATGGCCGGCGGCTGTGCCACCTGCCCCTACATGAAGATGAACTCGCTCGATGCGCTGAGCGACGTCGTCGCCGGCATCGGCGCCGCCGGCCAGGCCACACTCGACCCCTTCCGTCCCCGCCAGTACGTTGAGACCATAAACGGCAGAAGCGTGGCTGACCTCGGCGGCGAGCCGATTCTCCACATGCGGGCATTCCAGCGTGACAAGCGTCTTTGCGACGCCTTGGTAAACGACATTACCGGCCGCAACCGCTGACGCGGCCGGTCGAGGCCGCTCTTGCAGCCTCGACCGGTGCGCATCGATTTACGGTACGGTGAGATCGACGAGTTCCACACGCTCGCCTGTATCCTCATCTATCTCCAGGATCATGCCCACACCCGGCAGGTAGTGCTTGCTCTCCTCGACGTCGGGCTCGATGGGGGTGAAGTCGTTGGTGACGAGGCAGTTGTTCGCGCACGCCGCAGCGGGGGCAGCCTCGTTGCCGGTCAGACTGACCACCTCGCCCATGTCCTCGGCGTCACCGAGGAAGAACTCCTGGCGGTAGACCTCGCCGATCTGCGGCGCGGCCGGCATCAGGATGCCCGGCTTGGCTCCATCGACACCGGAAGTCCAGGAGCCCTCGATGTCAACCAGCTCGCCGTCTTCGAAGTTCAGTGAAATCTCACCGAAGTACCAGACGTTGCCGTCGGTGTCCTGGGCGTACCAGTCGTCGGTGCTCTCGATGACCTCGCCGTCTTCCTCGGCCACGTCACGGACGACCACGCACTCGACACCGAGGATCTCCTTGGTCTCGTCGGTCACGGTTACCGTGATGGTCTCGTCGCCGCCCTCATACTCCCACACGGTGCCCGGAACCAGCGGCCAGTATTGATTCGGATTGGCGGCCGCAGCGACCGGATCGACGAAGTCCGCGGGATCGATCTCGGGATCGTAGGGGCCCTGCCCCAACTCATCACAGACCTCTTGACGGGCCGCACACATATCGACGCATTCGTCCCTCGTTTCGGCCCGCTCGTCGCGGGCGTCGCGAATGCATCTGCGCCTGCCGCTGGTCAGATTCCTACAGTTGCCGATCGCGATCCAGTAGTCGTCCCTGACCTCGTTCCTGCACGCCCGCAGGGCTGCGAGCGAAGTCGCCGTGCACGCCCCCGGCTCGCTCAAGTCGCAGCCCTGGGCCTCTGCCGGTGACGGCGTGACCGCAATCCCCACCACCAAGACCAGCACCGCGCAAAGACTCGCCATCGCGCCCGCTGCCCATTGCGTTTCAGTTTCGAAATACCCGTTGCCTGCTCTTGTCATTTCAATGACCTCCTTGGTCCGTGACGCCCACGGTAGTTGGCTCGCTGAGAAACCCCGGACCAAGCCGCGCGGCGAGTTGCGGAGTTTTACAACGAACGGCCGGGACCGGGGATCGACCGGTTCTCGCTGAAAGAGCAATTCCCGTGCCTTCCTACGACGCGCCTTCGTCACCTGCTTCTCCCACTGCCATCCGATTGGAGGCCCCACAGCTCTAGCGGAAAGACGGATGCACCATTTGGCCGGACTCGCGGATACTCGTGCTGTGCTCCACGGCTGCCGCAACGACTGCTGAAATCGGCAGGGCCGTGCCGAAACCGGCAGAACCTGGCGGGCGCAGATAGGAACCTGAAATGTCGGCCTGTCCTTTTCTCGTAGGGACCTGAGAAGTACGCAGCCAGCCGCGGGGCCGGCCGACGTGTAGTAGTGCGCGGTGACAGCGCGTGTCAGCTACTCGAGGCAGATCGCGTGTGAGCTACTCGAGGTAGAGAACGACGCGGACGGAATCGTCCACGCTGGAGGCCTCTACGTAGCCGATCGCGTTCGGCTCGGTGGCGACGAAACGCTTCACGGCCTCGGCAGAGGCGAGTGTTGCCGGCGGAAGAAGCCCGACGAAATACTTGCGGTTCCAGTAAAGCCCCAGATGGGCGGCCTGATCGCCGAAGACAGCGTCGGCGAACGTGGCACGCTCGTTGCTCTCCACTTCTCGGTTGACTGGAATGATGGGGCGCCGGTTTGGCCAGTAGCGTCTTTGCTTCATGTAGATCTGGGCGAGATCGGCAGTGCTCAAAGCAGCGGAGCGACTGGGGTGAACAATCACCGCAAGGCGCTCCTCTGCGCCCGCCGGTCCGCCAACCAGCAACACTGCAAGAGCAATGATGAGCGATCGAAACCGCGTCGACATCTCAGAACAGCAACGAGAGCGATGCGCGGAATCCGGGGGCCGCCACTTCGCTCCCGTGATCCGCGATCAGATAGTCCGCCTTTACCAGTACATACGTTCGTGGAAACCAGGCGAAGCCGATGTCATAGAGGTTAACTGCACGCTCCAGCTCGGCCGCGGCGAAGTATTCGTATCTCGCCACGGCGTGGAAGCCCGGAAGCAGCTCGTAGGCGCTCTGCAGGTAACCGCCCCAGATCTCACGCTCTTCGAGGTCTCCGTCTTCGAACAAGAACTCACCGGTGAGCTCGAGGGCACCTCTGCGCAGCTGCGTGTCCAGCCCGCCGAGGTAGTGCCACTGCCCGTCCAGTTCGGAGGCAAGGAAAGAGAAGCCCGCCGACGAATCGCCCAGTGTGGTCGTGTACTCGAGCCGCATGCCGGCACTGCGATCCGCCGGCTCCGGCTCGTCATCGGGACGGTACGAATCGACGAACTGACCGTAGAGCGAGTAGGTCAGGGCTCCGTCCGCGCAAAACGAAATGCCGCGCAGCATTGCACCGGTGACCGTCTCGTCGAACGTGATCTCGGCAATGAGCGGCTCCGATGTAGTCCAGACGAAGGGCTCGGCCGGCACCGGATTCCAGCGGCCGATCGGAGTGAGAAACTTGCCCAGACGCAGGTTGACCTGATCGCTGACGCTGAGCTCCACGTAGAGACGGTCCACCTCCAGGCCGGGATCGGACTCGGCATCCCAGCCGTCGTCGTCAACCAGCAACAGATCCTTGACCTCGATCTCGGCGAAGGCGTGCAAGAAGTGCGACGGCTCGATCTGCACCAGGAGGTTGACGCCGTCGACTTCGAGAACGCCAGGCTCTCCCTCTTCATAGACGAGCTCGCCAGTCATGAACCCGCCTACGTGAATGCCGGTATCTCCGATGCTCAGGCCTCTGCCGGCGCTGTACTCGAGCGGACCAAGCGGTGACTCGTGCGCCCACGTTGGCCGAGCCGCACCCGTGGCGGTGGGCTCCAGTTCCGACTCACCCGCACCGGCCGCCGCGCAAACGGCAAAGCTCAAGCACAAGGCGAGCGCCAGCACCCGGGGTGCCGACATTCGGACCGCCGTGCTAGGCTTCAGGATAGGGTAAGATTCGGTGCCGGATAACATCGACAAAGCGCCCGGCAACGGTGGCGCGAAGCAGCACGTAAAGCAACCACCCGCCTCGCTACGCACGAAACTTCTTCTCTTCGCCACTGCACTCGTGGTTGCGCCGGGTGTGCTCTTCGCCATCATTGCTTACTCCAGAAGTAGCGATTCTCTCGACCACGTCATCGGCCGCCATCTCGCCAGCGAGGCAGGCAACACCGCCGACGGCGTGGTTGCGGCGCTGGGCGCGGCGCGCGATATCGTTCGCCGTGCCTCGCGACAGCACCTGATGCGAGAGGTACGCGTCGGCGACATCGACAAGCGGGTGTCGGCCTTCCTGACCACCCTCAAGCAGGGCACGCCGGAGTGCCTGGACTTCCTCGTAGTCGATGGAACGGGGCGCGTGATCGCTGCGAGCCAACCCTCCATCCTCGGTGACTTGCAAGAGTGGGGCCAGGCTGCTGCCACTGCGTTGACGGGATCGGAGGTCTTGCTGGCTCCGGTCCTGTCGCCACTGCATGGGCGCAGCGCCGTGCAGATAGCCGCTCCGGTACACGACCCCGACACACCGGGAAGGATAATCGGCGGACTACTCGGCATCTACGACTGGAAAGGCGTCACCGGGGCGATTGACGACACTCATGACAAACTGCGCACCTTGGGACTTGGCACCGACGTCTTGATCGTCAACGCACAGGGAACGGTGATCCGCGGAGTGGTGCGCGAGGACAGCTCAATACGCGAAGGAGAGCGGCTCCGAGACGTCGGTTGGCCGAAGCTCGATCGTATGCAGAGCGAGAGTAAGTCCGGAGTCTTTGCCGCAACGGGGCCCCGCTTCTTGGTCGGACACGCCAGGTTGGAGACCGATCTGGTCGATTGGAGAATCGTGGTCTCCCAACCCCTCGATGAGGCCCTCGCGCCGGTCCGACAGATGGCCAGGCAGCTGGTGCTCGCACTTGCCGTCACGCTTGCGGTCGCACTGCTGATGGCCGCCGCCGGCGCCGGCCGTGTGATCCGTCCGCTGAGCAAGCTCACCCGAGCCATTCGCGACCTCTCGCGTGGCCAGGGCGAGCCCGAGCCGGTGGACGTCGATAGCAACGACGAGGTCGGCACTCTTTCCGACGCCTTCAATCTCATGTCCGCCGAGCTTCACCAGGCCCAGCTCGAGCTCGTAGAGGCCGCTAAGTTCGCTTTCGTGGGAGAGCTGGCGGCCGGCGTCGCCCATGAGGTGCGTACCCCGCTCGGGGCTCTCAAGAGCTCGGCCCAGATTCTCGAACGATCGTTACATGCCGACCATGACCGGCAGGCCGTTGAATTGGCCGGCATCATTCGCGGCGAGGTCGATCGCGTAGACCGGGTCGTCGATGGTCTGCTCAACTTGGCCCGCCCCCGCGACCTCCAGCTCGAGCCCGTGCTATTGGCCGAGACGGTTTTCCGTGCCGCCGATTTCGTCGAGCCGCAGGCGCGGGAGAAAGGAATCACCATCGCTCGCACGGGCGCCGACGGTGGCGCCGTGGCCCGTTGCGACCGGGAGCTCATATACCAGGTCGCGCTCAACCTCATGGTCAACGCCATCCAGATTCTCCCCGACGACGGAACGATCGACATCGCGATCTTTGCGGGTGGAGACTCCATGGTCGGGTTCGAGGTTCGCGACAACGGCCCGG
>PIVZ01000323.1 GCA_003354045.1 bacterium | reverse complement strand
CGTTCTTGGCCGTGTCGATCTGTGGCGTGCTCGGCAAGATGTACTACCTCACGATGATCAGGGGCGAGGACCTGCGCGACGAGCTGTTTGCGCAGAAGTGCCACGACAAGGTCAAGGTCGCCTACCGAGGCTCGATCGTCGATCGCAACGGTGTCGCGCTGGCCACGACGATGGCGGCCTCCCGTGTATCGCGCGAGAGCTCCTATGCCTATGAAGAGTCACACGCGCGCGTGCTGGCACCGCTGCTCGGTGCCGATCCGCCGCGGCTCGACGAGCGCCTGAGCAAGGGCGGCGACAGATTTACCTGGCTCTCACGCGGAGTCGATGTGGACACCGCGCGCACGATCCGCGCCTTGGCCATTCCCGGCGTCGGCATTCACAAGAGCCAGCAGCGCAGCTACCCGCAGGGCCATGTGGCTGCTCACATCGTCGGTTTCACAGGCAGCGAATCTCAGGGGCTCGAGGGAATCGAGCTCAAGTTCGACGAGGAGGTCCGCGGCGAGCCCGTCACCATACACGTATGCAAGGACATCCACGGACGGGTCTTCTTGAGCAGTGGCGAGATAGCCGGCGTCAACAGCGGCGCCACGGTCCACCTGACGATCGACGCGACTTTGCAGAGCATGGCCGAGGCCGCACTCGCCGAGCGCGTGGAAGAGACCGGCGCCATAGGCGGCACGGTGATCATGCTCGAGCCGCACTCCGGTGAGCTCCGCGCTGTGGCCAACTGGCCGACCTTCGACCCCAACGATTACGGGCGCTCCGCGCTGGCGGAGCGCCGCAACCGCGCCCTGACCGATCTCTTCGAGCCCGGCTCCACGATGAAACCGTTCGTGGTCGCCGCCGCGCTCGACAGCGGCACCATAGTTCCGACCGACGAGTTCTTCTGCGAGAACGGGAGCATGAAGGTAGAGGGCTGGCGTAGGCCGATTCGCGACCACCACCCCTACGGAACGCTCGACGTGGCCGGCATCCTGCGCGTGTCGAGCAACATTTGCTCGGCCAAGATCGGGGCCAAGCTCGGCGCCGAGAAGATGTACGAGTACCTGAACGCCTTCGGCTTCGACCGCAAAAGCGGCATTCCACTTTCCGGCGAGGCCCGCGGACTGGTGTTACCTGCGTCCAAGTGGCGGCCCATCCACGTTGCCACGATAAGCTACGGTCAGGGAATCAGCGTGAACGCTCTGCAGCTGGCCACCGCCCTGGGCACCCTGGCCAACGACGGCATACGCATGAAGCCGCGCATCGTCACCGAGGTCACCAGCCAGTACAAAGGAATTCTTCGCTTCTTTCCAGAGGAGGTAGACGGCGACCAGGTGGTGAGCGCGGAGGTGGCGCGCACGATTACGCGCATGCTCGAGGCCGTGGTCTCGGAGGAGGGCACCGCACCACAGGCTCGCATCGAAGGCGTGAGAGTGGCCGGCAAGACCGGTACGGCGCAGAAGGCGGAGAACGGCCAGTACGCGCCGGGCCGCTACGTGTCCTCCTTCGTCGGCTTCTATCCGGCCGACGATCCTCGTATCGTCATCGCGGTGATAATCGACGAGCCCAAGGGTCAGACCTATGGCGGTGTGGTCGCCGGGCCGGTCTTCAAGAAGATCGGCGAGGCCAGCCTCGATTACCTGGGAATCGACAGGAACCTCGGCAACGACGATGCCACGCTGCCGGTCATCGTCGAGGACACGCCCGACGCGATCGAAGATCGAGCCGAGGTCTCCGTATTCGACGGAACCATGCCCGAGGTGCGCGGCCTCAGCATGCGAGCCGCGAGGCGCGCCCTGGCCGGGTGCAACTGCGACGTCGAAATGGTCGGCAGCGGCTACGTTGTCGCCCAAGAACCGGCCTCGGGCACCTTGGTGAGCACCTTCGCCCCCGTCTCGCTGAAGCTGGAACGCAAGCTGTGAGCGATGCGCGCTGACCCCATCAGTCTCGGCCGTCTGGCCGAAGGCGCGCGTGTGCATGGCACCGCCTGTCGATTGCAGGCCGACGGTGAGGCCGCTGTAAGCGGGCTTTGCTACGACACGCGCCGGCTCGAACGTGGCGATCTCTTCCTTGCGCTCCCGGGAACCCGGGTAGACGGTGGTTCGTTCGTGACCGCCGCTTTGGAAACAGGCGCCGTTGCCGTCATGTGCACCGAGGAGCAGGCGCGCGAGGGCCTGCCCTGCCTGGTGGTGGACGACCCGGCTGCCGCGGCGGGCGTGCTTGCCGCCGTCTACTACGGCGAGCCCTCCGACAAGCTCGAGTTGGTCGGCATAACCGGCACCAACGGCAAGACGAGCTGCACCTACCTGCTGGAGAGCGTTTGGCAGGCCGCCGGCCGCCGGCCCGGAGTGATAGGGACCATTGAGCAACGCTGCGCGGCCTTCACGCACTCGGCACCGATGACGACGCCGCCGGCCGCAGACGTTCAGCGGCTCCTGGCCGACATGGTCGCGGCCGGTTGCGATGCGGTGGCGATGGAGGTTTCCTCGCACGCGCTCAGCCAGAAGCGTATAGCCGGATGCAGCTTCCGAGCTGCCGTCTTCACCAACCTCACACGCGACCACCTCGATTATCACGGCGACGAGGAGAGTTACTTCGCCGCCAAGGCATCGCTGTTTCACGACTACCTGCGCACTCCCGGCGGTGTAGCGGTCTTGAATGCCGACGACCCGCGCACCGGCAAGCTGGCGGAGGCCCTGGCGGCGGGTGACGTGTGGACCTACTCGATCGAGCCGGGCTCGCGTTCGCGCGCGCGGGTAGTGGAGGCCGACGGCGGCCTGGACGGCTTGCGCGCCCGCTTCCTCGTCGGTGAATCGACGATCGCTGTCGCATCGCGGCTGGTCGGTGCGCCCAATCTCTCCAACCTGCTGGCAGTGGCCTCGACCGCCGTCGCTTTGGGTGTGGACGCGGACGCCGTGAGCGCGGGGCTCGGCGCCTGTGAACCGATTCCCGGCCGCATCGAGCGCATCGGCGCGGCCCTGCCGGTTGTGCTCGTGGACTATGCCCACACGCCGGACGCATTGGAGCGCGTGCTTTCGTTCTTGCGGCCCGAGGTAGCCGGCAGGCTCATTTGTGTGTTCGGCTGCGGCGGCGACCGTGACCGCGGCAAGCGGCGGTTGATGGGCGAGGCTGTCGCGCGCACGGCGGACGTCGCAGTAGTGACCTCGGACAACCCACGCACAGAGGACCCGGGTGCCATCATAGAGGAGATCCTCGAAGGGCTTGCCGACGCTCGGCGGGTGGACGAGGCGAAGCGGCTGGCTGCGCCCGCTGCGTGTGGCTATACGGTCGAAGTGGACCGCCGCCGCGCGATCGAGATTGCATTCGAGATTGCGGACAAGGACGACGTGGTTCTGGTCGCCGGCAAGGGTCACGAGGACTACCAAGAGGTAAACGGTGTGCGCCACCCCTTCGACGACCGCCGTCTGGTGAAAGAGCTGATGGAAGAAGACCGGTGCTGACTGCTGCCGAAGTCGAGGTTGCGACGGGCGGGCGCGTGGTGTCGCGCTCGCGAGAGGCACGCTTTGCCTCGGTAAGCACGGACAGCCGCAAGGCCCGCGTAGGCGAGCTGTTCGTTGCGCTGACCGGTGACCGTTTCGATGGGCACGATTTTGTAGACGCAGCCGTGGCCGCCGGCGTGACCGGCGTCATCTGTGAGCGAGGGCGCGCCAGCGAGCGCGCCGACGTCGTATATATAGAGGTGGACGACAGCCTGCGCGCCCTCGGCGACGTTGCCGCCTTCCACCGCGGGCGTTTCCAAGTGCCGGTGGTCGCCATCACGGGCTCCAACGGCAAGACCACAACCAAGGAGATGCTGCGCGCCATACTGGCCGAGCACTTTGCTGCCGGCGATGTACTGGCCACCGAGGGCAACTTCAACAACCTCATCGGTCTGCCGCTCACGCTCTTCGGCCTCGAGCGCCGGCACCGCGTGGCAGTGGTCGAGATGGGCATGAACGCTCCTGGTGAGATCGCCCGCCTCACCGAGATCGCTCGCCCCACGGTGGGGCTCATCACCTGCGTGGCCGAGGCTCATCTCGAGGGGCTCGGCTCGATCGCCGGTGTCGCCCGGGCCAAGGGAGAGCTGTTCGCCGGGCTCGAGCGCAGCGCCGTTGCAGTGGTCAATCTGGACGATTCCCACGTGGTGGAGGTGGCCGGCGGCTTCACGGGGCGCCGTCTCACCTACGGGGAAGAGGGCAACGTGTGCGCACGGCGCGTTCGTACGGAGGAAGTCGATCGCTGCTCTTTCGAGCTCAGCCACGGAGGTGACACAGCCCCGGTGGAACTTCCGGTCGGCGGTCGTCACAATATTGCCAACGCACTGGGGGCGGCCGCCTGTGGCTTGGCGCTCGCCGTCGAGCTGGAAACGATTGCAGCGGGGCTGACGCGCTTCGCGCCGCCGCCCATGCGGCTCAGTCCCGAGCGCCTTGCCAACGGGGTGCTCGTCTTGAACGACGCGTACAACGCGAATCCGGCTTCGTTGAGGGCCGCGCTGGCTACTCTCGAGGAAGCGCGCGCTACTCGGCGTTTCGTGGTCGTGGGCGACATGCGAGAGCTCGGCAGGGATACGGCGGACTGGCACCGCCGGGCCGGCGCGGCGGCGGCCGCGATATCTCCGGCGCTGCTGTGCGCGGTCGGCGAGCACTCTTCCGATCTATGTCGCGGCGCCGTCGATGGCGGGCTTGAAACGGAGCGCGCGCGGGTCTGCCGCACGCGCACAGAAGCTGCGGCAGCGGTAGCCGAGAGCTGGCGCCACGGCGACGTCGTACTCGTCAAGGGCTCGCGGGCATCGGCCATGGAGGAAGTAGTGAAAGACTTGCGCGCACGGGCCGGCCACAAATGATCTATCATCTGCTAGCTCCCCTTGCGGCCGATTACGGTGTCTTCAACGTCATCCGCTACATCACGTTTCGCAGCGTGCTTGCGGCGGTGCTGGCCCTGGTGATCTCGTTCTTGTTCGGTCCGTGGCTCATACGAGTGCTGCGCGAAGGGCAGGTGCGTCAGCCGGTGAGCGAGTATGCGCCGGAAGGTCACGCCGCCAAAGTCGGCACGCCCACCATGGGCGGTGTGTTGATCCTCTTCTCCCTGCTGGTCTCGACGCTGCTGGTGGCCGATCTGACCAACTTCTATGTGCTGCTGACCTTGGCCGTCGTGGTCGGCTTCGGCGTCGTGGGATTCGTGGACGACTACAAGAAGGTCACGCAGGGCAGAAACGCCGGGCTCTCGGCGCGCACCAAGCTTGTGTGGCAGGTAGCCATCTCTGCGGGAGCGATGACGCTTCTTTATCTGCGCCCTGACTTCGACCCCCACCTTTCGATTCCCTTCATGAAGAACCTCAATCCGGATCTGGGCTGGCTCTACATCCCTTTCGGCGTGCTGGTGGTCGTGGGAACCTCCAACGCGGTAAACCTCACCGATGGGCTCGACGGCCTGGCCATAGGTCCGATCATGACGGCCTCCGCTACCTACGCGATACTGGCCTACTCGGCCGGCCACGCGAAGATCGCCGAGTACCTACTCATCCCCGCGGTTCCCGGCGCCGGTGAGCTGGCCGTCGTGTGCGCCGCCGTGGCCATGGCCAGCCTCGGCTTCCTGTGGTTCAACACTTTTCCGGCACAGATGTTCATGGGCGACGTCGGCTCGTTGGCGCTTGGCTCGGCGCTCGGCATCGTCGCGGTGATCTCTAAAAACGAGCTGATACTAATGCTGGCCGGCGGCGTCTTCGTGGTCGAAGCATTGTCGGTCATCATTCAAATCGGCTCTATCAACGTCACCGGCCCTGAAATCGACAGATTTCACGATCACTTCGCTACTTGGGAGAGAAAAAAGAGGTACGGCATCAGTTACCCCGCATTCTGGGATGCCAAG
>PIVZ01000903.1 GCA_003354045.1 bacterium | reverse complement strand
CGCTGAGCGCAAGGCCGGCCGTAAGCGGACAGGTACGGAATCGGTCCTTCTGTATATTGCAATCCCGCATGACTTTTCTCCTGCGGTCGTCGCATCGACGCAATACAACCCTTGCTAAACGGCCAGGACCTGCGATCCTCGTGATGGTAAGCCGTCGAAATCCGGGCCAAGGAACATGAGAAATGACGGCTGCGAGGGGGCATTGTGAACAGGCCGGCCCTGGCCTTAGCGGGCTTTCTTTCAATCTGGGTGATTGCCGGCAGCGCCATGGCTGCCGAGACCGGCGGTGCTGCCGTGGTCGTCGAAGGGCAGGCTTACTCGAGCTGGTCTGATTACTACCACTCGGACTATTTCGCGGAGACTGGAAGGCGCTGCGGCAAGCCGCCTACGGTGATCGATCCCTCGCGTGCCGTGATTCCATCGGACTGCACCTACTCGTTCACCAATCCGTCTAGCGACTACGACACCGTGGACGTCTACGAGATTCCCGTCGTCGTGCACATCATCGAGCACACCAACGGCGACGGTCAGATCTCCGACGCGATGGTCGCGAGCCAGATAGAAATCGTCAACGAGGACTTCCTCGCTCAGGCCGGCACTCCCGGGGCTGCCGGATACGACGTCGGCATCCAGTTCGTGCTCGCCAGCGAGGACCCCGGCGGCAGCCCCACCACGGGCATCACCCGTAGCGTCAACAACACATGGTTCGGCGACGGCGGCTCTTACTGGACCAGTCTGGCCTGGGACACCTCGCGCTACATGAACGTCTACACCAACTCGGCCGCGGGTAACCTCGGTTACGTTCCGGACCTGCCGCAGGGCGGGATAGCCGGCAATCCTGCTGATCGTGTCGTGATCCTGTGGAGCGCCTTCGGCCGCGACTCGCCGGGCGGACCCCCCTTCGACCAGGGACGAACCCTCACCCACGAGGCGGGTCACTACCTGGGCCTGGAGCACACCTTCGCGCCCGAGGGAACCTGTCCTTCGGCGTCGGCGCCGGCCTGCTACTCGAGCGGTGACCTGATCTGCGACACCAATAGCGAGCGCATTCCGGCCGAGGGCTGTGTGGCGGGGCAGGAGAGCTGTAGCTCGCTCGATCCGATCGACAATTACCTGGACTACGGCGACGACACCTGCATGGATCGTTTCACCGACGAGCAGTCGCATCGTATGCGTTGCAGCCTTCTCAACTACCGGGCGGATCTCTACAGCCTGGCCGTGGAGCCGGTGTGTGGCAACGACACCAAAGAGGGCGGCGAGGAGTGCGACGGCACAGATGCCACCGCTTGCCCCGGTATGTGTCTGGGCGACTGCACGTGCCCGGCGCCGGTGTGCGGCAACGACATCATAGAGAGCGGGGAGGACTGCGATGGCGCCGATCCGGGCTCGTGCCCGACGGGAACCTGCGCGCCGGGCTGTGTGTGTCCCGATCCGGTGTGCGGCAACGACA
>PIVZ01000902.1 GCA_003354045.1 bacterium | reverse complement strand
TTGAACCACGAGGTTGCCGCACCCGCGGTTCCCCTGTGTTTCCCGGCAGTTAAGCGGCGCGTTCAGCGAGCGCCCGGCGCTCTCGGGCAAGATCGATCACGTTCGACGGTAGAGACCCGATGCGCTCAATGGCAGCGTGACTCGGGTTTCGATTGGAGAAGCTCGTCGCGAGCATCCACACGGCCAGCAGGGGGGCCGAGCCGGCCTCGAGGCGCTCTACTACCCACCGTTCCATCTCGGCCTTCGTGATGCGATGGCGGCGGCATGCCTCGCTGACCGACAAGCGACCGTCCAAGATTTCCAGTAGCACGTGATCCTTACTCTCGTGGCTCCATTCCTTGCTGTCCGACATCCTGACCTCCGTGTATGTCAAGGCGACCTCTAGCCTTACCCGCCGTTCGGGCCCGATGTCTCCCCCCCGGGCAACGCGGCTACGAATCTATTGCTCTGTGTGATGCAAGTGTAGTGCCATCTTCGAGGATGGGCAGACCACTCCCGCGCGTCTGCTGGGAGTGCAGCGAGCCGGCACCCGTCACACCAATTGAGGGGCCGCCTAGAGGGAGCCGGTTTCGTGACGACTGACGCTTCTGGGATGGCCGCCGCGCATGGAGAAAAGCGTCGAAGAAGGACTACTTAGCTCTGGCGTGGTCCGGCTGCCGGGCCTGGAGCCACGGGTCGGCTCTGAGGCGGCTCTTCTGAGCGGCTAGACGGAGCCCCGGCGCCAGTGTTTGTTCGCCGCGTAGCTCCCCGCGGGTAGTCGCTACCCGGTGCCGTCGTCGTCGTGCCCCCCAATATGGGGTGCTTCCTCCAGGATTGCGCGGGAGTCTACCCGCGGATTAGTGCGGGAGATCGGCCGCGTATGCGGGGAACCTCCCGCGGCCAACAACAATCAATCGCAACGTATCGAATTCGTGAGCATTTCTTGCGCACGACAATTCGCGCACAGCGCCGAACAGTACTGAATGGTAACAAATTAGTCCGGTCCGACCGCTTCGATTGCGCGATACCTCCTTGTATAACAAGTACTTGACCTGCTGCGGCCTGTTGGCCCCGGACTTGCAAAAGGATGCCACGAGCCACCCAGGGATCAGAGCGAAGCGGACTACTGGGTGACCCAATAAGATGGAGTCAAAGGAGTCACAGAAGGATGATTGTACGTTTCTTTACAGACGAAAAGGGTGCCACGGCTATTGAGTACGGCTTGCTTGCCGCTCTCATCTCGATCGCTGCTATCGCAGCCATGACCTCCGTGGGCACCAACCTGACCACCAAGCTCAACGACGTCGCAACTGCGCTGACCTAGGCCGCAAAAGACGAGACAACTCGCAATATCATCCCCTCCGACCCCTTGTGGGGCGGGGGGGATGGCGTCTATGATCACCTGACGAGCGATGCATGAAACTGCAGTCCAACTTCTGCTGCTTGCGGTGCTTCTGGTTGCCTCGGTAAC
>PIVZ01000901.1 GCA_003354045.1 bacterium | reverse complement strand
GGAGGAGAAGGACGACGAGCGCAGGGGCGAGCTCGAGCAGATGGCGCGCAACCTTTCTCGCGTGCCGTGGCTGCCGCCGCAGACGTTCTGGGAAGCGGTGCAGGCGCTGTGGCTGACCCACATGCTGGTCATGAGCGACGAGAACTACCCGGGTCCCGGCCTGAGCTTTGGGCGTGCCGACCAGTACCTGTATCCCTACTGGAAGCGCTCCCTGGAAGAGGGGATGGACCGCGAGTTCGGTAAGGAAATCCTCAAGTGCTTCTGGGTGCACGCCAACACCGCTTACGATGCGATGATTCAGGTGGGCGGCAATCAGGGGATTACGGCCGGCTTCGGGCAACTCATCACGCTCTCGGGCATGGGCGTCGGCGGCCGCGACATGACCAACGAGCTCACCTACGCGATCCTCGAAGTGGTCGATGAGATGACGCCCATCCTCGAGCCCAAGCCGAACGTGCGGCTCCATGAAAACTCGCCGGACGAGCTGCTCGATGTGGTGGTCGATATGATCGCCTCGAGCCAGGGCGCGCCTTTCCTGCTCAACTTCGACGAGCGTTCGATGGCGGGGATGATGCGCGAGGCGAAAGAGGGTGGCTACGAGCATCTCATCAACGAGAACACCGTCCACGAGTACGCCCCCGTCGGCTGCCTCGAGAACACCATGGTCGGTAACGATCGCTCCGGTACCGTCGATAACAACCTCAATCTGCTAAAGGCCGTCGAGCTCGCGCTGACCGGCGGCAAGGACCTCGTTGCGGCCGTCGATCCGATCATGGGAACCGAGGCGGCCGTCGCACAGGACGGCCCTGACACCGGGGATGCGACCGGATTCGCGTCGTGGGACGAATTCTGGGCCGCCTACGCCGAGCAGACCGTCTACATCGTGCGCCGCTGCGTCGAGCTGTACGAGAAAAGCGAGGCCGTACGCGCTGAGTTCTCTCCGACTCCCTATCTGTCGTGTCTGGTTAGGGGCTGTGCCGAGCAAGGACTGGACGTCACGCAGGGTGGCGCCGAGATCAGCCTAACGACTCTCGAGGCAGTGACCTTTGCCACGACGGTGGATTCGCTGCTCGCGATAAAGCATCTCGTGTTCAAGGAGAAGCGGGCGACGATGGCCGAGCTCATCCAGGCGCTGCGCGACAACTGGGAGGGGCACGATACCCTGCAGGCCTGGGTCAAGTACCGCGCGCCCAAGTACGGCCGCGACGATGAAGAGGCCGACGAGATGGCCGGCCGGGTCATGGATCTTTGGACCGAGGAGACATGGAAACACAGCACCTCCTCGACCAAACGCCGCTTCAGGCCGGGGATGCTCAGCTGGAACTACTGGGTGGGCGACGGCTACGTCATGGCCGCCAGTGCCGATGGCAGGCCGAAAGGACAGTTTCTCTCTAACGCAATCTGTCCTTCCAACGGCGCCGATATCAACGGCCCGACGTCCAATGCGAACT
>PIVZ01000900.1 GCA_003354045.1 bacterium | reverse complement strand
TGCAGGTGACCGGTGGCATCGGCTACACGGACGTCTATCCGATCGAGCGTGCGGTGAGAGACACGCGGCTGGCACAGATCTGGACGGGCACTAACGAGATCATGAGCTCCATGATCCAGCACGACCTGTACGAGGAGTTCCACGCCGAGCGCGGCCGCTATCGTGACGTCGAAGCCGATGCCATGCACGCCGACGACACCGAGAAGATCTTCGACGACGACGACATGTGGAAGGTCTACGACGCGAACAAGTAACCGGCCCTTAGCCCGGGCCATCCATGAGCGCTCGTCCCGACTAGCCCATCATGTCGCGGGCGCGCTCGCGCAGCACGAACTTGGTGACCTTGCCCATCGCGTTCGTCGGGATCTCGTCTACCAGCTCGATGTGGCGCGGCACCTTGTAGTTGGCCATGTTGGCGCGGCACCACTCGACGATCGATTCGGCGGTGAGCGCGACGCCCGGCGCGGCAACGACGAAGGCCATGCCGACCTCTCCCATACGCTCATCGGGCACGCCTATGACGGCGGCCTGGGCTATGTCCCTGTTCGAGAGCATTTGGCTCTCGATCTCGGCCGGGTAGCAGTTGAAGCCGCCCATGATGAACATGTCCTTGATGCGATCGGTGATACGGATATAGCCGCGCTCGTCCATCACGCCGATATCCCCGGTATGCAGCCATCCTTCCCCGTCGATGGTCTCGGCCGTGGCCGCCGCATCGTCGAAGTAGCCCTCCATCACGTTGTAGCCACGCACGACTATCTCGCCCGGCTCACCACGCGGCACTTCCTTGCCTTCGCCGTCCACGCATGAGACCTCGACCTCCGGGATCGCCCGGCCGGAAGTCGTGGCGATGGTCTCGGGATCGTCGTCGAAGCGGCACATGGTGGCGATGCCGCAGGCCTCGGTAAGCCCATAGCCCGTAATGATGGTCTCGAAGGAAAGCTCGTCGCGCATGCGCTGGATGAGCTCGACCGGAATGACCGCGGCGCCGGTCACTGCCAGGCGCAGGCAGGAGAGGTCGTACTTCTCGCGGTCGGGGTGGACGAGGATCGACTGGTAGAGCGCCGGTGGTCCCGGCAGAACGCTCACCCGTTCCTTGCCCACGCGCTCGAGCACCGCAGGAACGTCGAAGACCAGGTGCGGCAGCATGGTCACCCCGCGCATCACGGAGGAGACCCACCCGGCCTTGTAGCCGAAGGCATGGAAGAACGGATTGACGATCAGGTACCTGTCACCGTCGCGCAGCCCGATGACTTCGGACCACGCCTCGAAGGCGCGCAGGTTTTGCCCATGCGTGGTCATCACGCCCTTGGGCTTTCCAGTGGTCCCGGAGGTAAACAGTATGTCGGAGAGATCTTCGGGCAGGACGGCATCGGCGCGCTGTGCCGCCTCTTCGGCGCTCACGCTTTCGCCATGAGCAAGGAAATCCGACCACGGCGTAGTCCCTTCAT
>PIVZ01000899.1 GCA_003354045.1 bacterium | reverse complement strand
GCGATCTCTCCGTAGCCGAGAAAATAGCTGCCGCGGACGATAAAGCCAAGGACGGCCGGTGGTGGCTGTACGGATCCGACAGAGCGGCGAATGCCCAACTTCGGGACATCATTGGCGATCCTGGTCCGTTTGACGAATACGACCCCCTCAGACAAGTGATGCCGGCAACGGCGGAGCGAAAGGCTCCGGGCGAGAGGCTCGATCGGGGCGATGCGGCCGCGAGAGAGCGGAACGGCCGCGTTTTGGCCATCAGGGATATACGTTTCGTGCCGGTTCAAAAAAAGGGAGCACGCATTTGACCCAAGTCCTGTTTGGCAGCCTCGTGCTGAGCCTCATCCATGCGGCGATTCCCAATCACTGGCTGCCGATCCTCGCGGTGAGCAGGGCCGAGGGATGGGGGCGCTCGGAGACGCTGGTCGTCACCGGGCTGACGGGTGCGGCCCACTCGAGCAGCACGATCTTGATCGGCGTTCTGGTCGGCATGCTCGGCTATGGGCTGTCCGGCGACGCGATGATAACGGCCATCGTTCCGCCTGTCGCTCTTATCGGCCTCGGAATCGTCTACCTGATCCTCGATCGCAGGGGCGGCCATGCCCACGGCCACGGTCCGGAGTATGGAAGCGAGAAGGGAAAGATGTCGAAGCGGTCGATTGTGGCCTCCCTGTGCGTCGCCATG
Source organism: bacterium (assembly GCA_003354045.1). Taxonomy (GTDB): domain Bacteria; phylum Desulfobacterota; class Binatia; order UBA1149; family CAITLU01; genus PIVZ01. The sequence goes on along the minus strand of PIVZ01000899.1, from coordinate 777 downwards.
TTTTTCTCTCCCTGCCTGGAGATCGAGGCCTACTATCTGACCGCCGGCTTTCTCGGGTGGCAGGGGATCGTTGCCGTGTCGGTTACCTATCTGATCGTTACGACTCTGGGGATGATCGTGCTGGTTGATCTTGCCCGCAGGGGGACGCAGTACATCAAGTCCGAGTATCTCGAGCATCACGAATACCGGGTTACCGGTCTGGTGCTCGTGGGGCTGGGGGTGCTGGCCCTGTTCGTCGAGATCTAGCGGCGTCAGAGGCGGGGCCTCAGAATTCGACGCTCGAAGCCCTGGTCAGCTTGGCGAAGCGCACGCCGCGCAGGCCTCCGCTCTGGATGGCGATCTTCTCTATCTCCTCGGGCTTGCCCTTGATGATGATGATCTCCAGGCAGCTCTTGGCATCCAGGTGAACGTGGGTATTGCAGAGGATGTTGACGTACTGACTGTGCTGTATGTCCACGAGTTTCTGCATCAGATCGCGCTGGTGGTGGTCGTAGCTCAGGGTCAGTACACCGACGACGCCCGCATTTCCGGCTTCCCACTTCTCCTCGACCAGGCGCTCGCGGATGAGATCGCGAACGAACTCCGAACGGGAGGCATAGCCGCGGCGGATCACGCGGCGGTCGAGCTCGCTTAGCAGGGGGTCGGGCAGCGATACGCTGAAGCGGGTGATGTTTCTCTCCTCGGCCATGGCTTTAGCTCCAGTCGTGGGCGTGGGGGTGGCGATGGGGCAGGGGACCGTGACGATGGCGGTGGGTGTGCACCAGATTGGCCGCCAGC
>PIVZ01000322.1 GCA_003354045.1 bacterium | reverse complement strand
TCCCCGACCAGCAGCATGTCCACACCGGCGCCGTCTGCGAGGCGCCCGAACGTGTAGTCGTAAGCGGTGAGCATGGTCAGCCTGCGCTCACCCTTCGAGTTCAGAATGGCCGGAACGGTTACCTTGGCTTCTTCAAAACAAGCAGCCACAAAAAAACCTCCCGGACCAATCCGGAAGGTCAACGTTCATGCCTGCACCAGGACCGTGGTCCTCGTGTAGGCTCGTCTTTAGACCCCCGTCTCGGTCCCTCGAGCGCCTCGGCTTAAAGCCCAGACTCCCTAGCTGGATCCAAGCGGTACGTAATGCTGAACGCCCTGCCCCATGGAGCCAATTTCTCGGACTAGGTCGGCCAAGTGACCGCCATGCTCGACAAAGTCGATGTCCGAGCTGTTGACTACCAGCAGCGGAGTGTCCGTATAGCCGTGGAAGAACCGCCTATAGCCTTCCGCGACCTTCTCCACATAATCCCGGCCTACTCTCTTTTCGTAAGGCCGATTCCTCTTCTTCAACCTGCGGAGCAGGACTTCGGTCTCAGCATCCAACAAGACGACCAAGTCCGGCTTCCGCACCCTGGCGTGAAGCAAGCCGTATATCCTCTCGTAGAGGGCCAGCTCTTCTTGCGCCAGCGTAATCTCCGCAAAGATTCTATCCTTCGCAAAGATGTAATCCGATACCGTCGCACGCTGGAAGAGGTCCATCTGGACCAGATCCTGCTGCTGGCGGTATCGCTCTACGAGGAACGAAAGTTGCGCCGTCAGCGCGTAGCGCTCCGGGTCCTCGTAGAACCGCGCCAGGAAGGGATTGTCTTCGACCGGCTCTCGTATGAGCCGCGCATTGTGCTCCTTGGCGAGCGCTTCGGCCAAGGAGGACTTCCCGACTCCGATAGGGCCCTCGACTGCGATGTAGCGAACTTCACGCAGGGTCCTACCCCTTCCTCACCGCTGTAAATTGGTTACCACGCACTGCGGCATCAGTCCACTCAAAAATGACGCCCCCGTCAATTTCGCACACCGCCACCCCATTCAGGGGGGTGGCGGCCGCCAGTTCCTTCTCGGGAGCTATCCTTCGCGGTTCCCTGTCCATCCGCCTTCGCCTCCGGGCGACCTCGCCTCCCGCGGCACCGCATCCCGAGGGCTTCGCCTCCGGGTAACCTGGCCGCCGGGCCACCTTCTGCTAGCACGAATCGCAACCCATAGCCGCCGGGCGCCGTGCATATCTCCGTGCCGGTGTGAGCACAGTCAGCCACCGCTGGCGTCTATGCTATCTTGCTCTGATGCCACGTGCAGACATGGCAACAGAGGCGGCCGCCGAGGCTGGAAAGCTACTCGTGGTCGGATTCGAAGCGCCAGAGCTCGACGCCGAGACACGAGACTTGCTCGACGAGGTCGCGCCCCTCGGAACGATCCTCTTCGCCCGCAACATGCCTGAGCGCGATGGCCTACTGGCGCTGACTTCGGCGCTGCGCGAGCGTGACCCCGCCGCGATTCTGGCCATCGACCATGAGGGAGGGCGGGTCGATAGACTGCCGGAGGGCTTTACGCGCTTTCCTCCGGCACTGGTGATGGCGCGGGCGGGGGAGCCGGGACTGTTGCGCGAGGTCGGGCGTGCCCATGCGCGCGAGCTGCGAGCGGCGGGGTTCAACGTGAACTTCGCCCCGGTCATCGACATAAACAGCAATCCTGAGAATTCGGTGATCGGCGACCGCGCTTTCGGCGCTACTCCCGAGGAGGTCGTCCACAACGCCCTGCCCTATCTGCAAGGTCTCGCGGAGTGCGGCATCCTCGGCTGCGTCAAACACTTCCCGGGTCACGGCGACACCTCGACCGACTCCCACCTCGAGCTTCCGGTCCTGCCCGCGGACAGCCACCCAACCGACCGGTTGCGTGCCATCGAGATGAAGCCATTTGCGCGCGCGGTATCTCAGGGCGTCTCGCTCGTGATGACAGCCCACGTCTTGTGTCCGGCACTCGATGCCGAGCGCCCGGCTACACTCAGCCACGAGATAATAGACGGATGCCTGCGCCGCAGCATCGGCTACCAAGGCGTCATCGTCTCCGACGACCTGGAGATGAAGGCCGTGGCGGATAACTACTCGGTGGGCGAGGCGGCGGTAATGGCGGTGGAAGCCGGCTGCGACCTGCTGCTGGTGTGCCGCCGCGCGGAGCTGGTGCGCGAGGCGCACCGCGCGCTCACCGCCGCCCTCGAAGAAGGCCGCATCAGCGCCTTCCGCGCCGCACAAACCGCCAAGCGTCGCGGTAAGCTGCTGTCCAAGCTCCGCAAGCTGGCACGCGTGGAAGCCGATCCGTCCACAATCGGCGCTCTCGCACACACCGAGCTGGCGGCCAGACTCGCCTGAGCGGTTGCGTCGATCTCCCGGCACGGCGATATTCAACGAGGGCGGCCCGCATGTATCACCACCAATCGCTGCAACCCGTGTTGGGTCAGAAAGGATGAGCACCTTTCTCGTGATACGAACGGCGCTTGTCCTCGTTTTGACCGCCTCGCTGGCCGGGCCTTTGTTTGCCGAACCGGTGGGCGCGGAGGTTGGTATTGACGAGGCCCAGGCGGCTGCCGAGCGCCAACGCGTGCTTCGCGATCGCTTCCCCACCGCCGGCGGTTACGACGTCAAGATCCCACCGCCTCCACGCCCCGGTCAGGCCCCGCGACCCGAGGGCGGAGAGGCCACGTCGGACGAGTCAGAAACGACCGGGACCGAAGCTGAACCGGATGCCGGCAGCGAGCGGGACTCCTCGGCCGAAGCAACACCGGCCGTCGAGCCCACAAGCGGTAGCACTGCAAAGAAGGCAGCGCCGGCGCCGAAGTTCACCTTGCAAGTGGGCGCGTACAGAAGCGCCGCCAACGCGCGTGTGTTCGTGGACGAGCTCGAGCTTGACTTCGAAGACGTCTACCTGAGCGAAGTTCACTCTGGAGGCGAACCGCTCTATCGCATACGCGTGGGCAAGTTCGCAACCGCAGAAGAACGCGAAGCCGTAAAGAAGCGCCTGGTGGCCGCCGGCCACCCCTGCTTCGACGTAGACGGCGCTTTCGTCACCGAAGAATAGCCACGGCTCTGCCGATAGGTGAGCCGCCTTGACCGACGTCTCGGCTCCCTGGGGGATGCTCGGGTCGCAGCAGGTTCAGCCGGCGCGGCGGCGGCGGGCCTCGGCTTTCTTTACGGCCCGTGCCAGACCCTTGCGGTAGTCGCCGCGGACGAGGCCTTCTTCGGTGATGATGCCGGTGACGAGCTCGGCCGGAGTGACGTCGAAGGCAGGGTTGAAGACGTCCACCCCTTCGGCCGCAATGCGGCGGCCGCCGATGTGGGTGACCTCGGTTGGGTCGCGCTCCTCGATCGGTATGCCATCGCCGTTGGCACAGTCGAGGTCGATCGAAGAAGTCGGCGCGGCAACGTAGAACGGAACGCGATGACGGTCGGCGAGCACGGCAATTTGGTAGGTGCCGATCTTGTTGGCCACGTCTCCGTTGGCCGCCGTGCGATCCGTCCCTACTACCACCGAGCCGACGCGGCCGCTCTTCAGCAGGTGGCCGGTCATGCCGTCGGTCATCAGCGTGACCGGTATGCGCAGCTTCTTGAGCTCCCAGGCGGTGAGGCGCGCGCCCTGAAGAAAGGGCCTGGTCTCGCCGGCGAACACACGGAAACGACGGCCGCTTTCCCAGGCGCTACGGATCACACCGACAGCCGTCCCGTATCCGGCGGTGGCCAGAGCGCCCGCGTTGCAATGGGTTATGACGTCGCCGCCACGGCCCACGACCTTGGCACCAAAGGCTCCGAGCCTGCGGTTGACGTCAATGTCGTCTGCCATGATGCGCTTGGCCTCGGTCTCCAGCGCACGCGTTAGCGCTCGCACGGAGACGCCGTCGGGCTGTGCCTGCATGGTCTCGCGCAAGCGTACTATCGCCCAGTGTAGGTTGACGGCCGTCGGCCGCGCGGCCTCGAGAATGGCGGCCGCCTTCTCGAAATCCTCCGCCAGTCGCCCGCTGCGAAAACGCCGCGACGCCAGTACCAGACCGAAGGCGGCAGTTACACCGATCGCCGGAGCCCCTCGCACCACCATCGAGCGGATCGCACGTGCAGTGTCGCGCGCACCGCCCAGCTCGACCACGACCTCGCGAGCGGGAAGCTTGCGCTGGTCGAGCAGTTCGAGCCGCCCCTTCCTCCACCGTATCGGTCGCACCTCAGCCATTTACCGCCTCCATCGCTCCATGCGCTGCACTGAATCCCAGAACCTGCTTGGCCAGCCTGCCGTCGGCCACGCAGCGCCAGCGCAGCCTCGTGCTGCCCAGCGCGCGCGGCGCCAGGTAGTCGGCGATCGCGCCGGGTAGAGCCGGGGCAAACACGCCGGCGCCAGCGGTGAGGCGCGAGAGCGGCACCACTCCTCGGCCGACGATGTTCATCACGCCTTCGGCCTGCTGCTCGACGGCCGCGAGTAGCGCCGCGACGAGGTCGCGATAATGGATGACTTGCACCGGGGGATCGTAGCCGAGAACGCGGACCGGGAACGTCGCGCTCAAGTACTGCGACACCGGACTCTCCACCGGACCGCCGACGACCGGAGCCGCTCGCAGCACGCAGGTCTTGCAGCCAAGCCCGTGGGCGACCTCGGCCAGCTTGGATTCCGCCCGCGCCAGCCCCTGCGCCCAGCGCGCCGCGGACTCCTGCAGGTCAGGCTCGTCGGGCTTTCGGTCGGCGGCCTCGTCGAAGAGCAGCGGGCTGGTGCGCGCCACGCCGTAAACGGCAGTGGCCGAAAGGACGATGAAGTGCTTGCAACGGCCGCCGCGGTCATGCCAGCGCTTGAGACTGGTAGCCAGCGTATCGGCCAAACGACGGTCGTAGACCCAGGGCTCGCTCGGTGTAATCGGCGATTCCGAAACCGCCAGGTTCACCACCACGGAGGGCGCCACCTCGGTGAGAAGCTGGGTTGTGAGGCGGGCGGCGCCGCGGGCCAGCACATCGAGCCGTGCCGTCTCGACTTCCGAGGACGTCTGGGCGGTGGTAAGACATGGCACTACCCGGCGGAAGCGTCCTGAGGCGGCAAGCTGACTCGAGACCTCCTGGGCTAGCGCGTTTCGCCCTAGCACGAGCACGCTTTCGACGGGACGAGCCACAGACGACGCATACGGCCATACTCGTTTAGACAAGTCGAACCACGCTGAGAGGGACAGCACAGAGGCTACGCGAAGTGTCGCTACGACCACCCCGCACGGACACATTGACCGCGCTTGCGATCGCGCTGGCGCTCTTCGCCGTCTATGCGGCGGGGGCCTCCCCGACCATCTACGTCGGCGATAGCGGCGAGCTGGTCGCCGCCACTGCCACGCTCGGCATCCCGCACCCGAGCGGCTATCCGCTCTACGTTCTGCTTGGCAAGCTGTGGACGCTGCTCGTACCGGTCGGCTCGATAGCGCAGCGCATGAGCCTGTTCAGCGCAGCCTGTGCGGCGCTGGCCTGCGGCGGACTATATCTGGTGTGCAAGCGTCTGGGCCTCTCGACTGCCGCCGCGCTGACGGCAACCCTGGTGGCCGGTTTCGGGCCGAGCCTTTGGTCTCAGGCAAACATCCAACGCGTCTATACGCTAAACGCACTTTTCGTCGTGGCAGCCACCGGGGCGGCCTTCACCTGGTTTGAACGACGGGAGACGCGAGCGCTGGTGCTCGCCTTCCTCGCCTGCGGGCTCGGAGCAAGCAACCATCTGTTCCTGACGCTGTTTGCCGCCGCGCTAGGCCTGTTCGTGGTGATAAGCGAGCCAAAGCTGCTCATCCGGCCGGCAGAGCTAGTAGCGACCGCGGCGCGCTGCGCCGGGGCCTTCGCTCTTGGTCTGCTGCCGTACGCCTACCTGCCGATCCGTTCGCGCATGGAC
>PIVZ01000898.1 GCA_003354045.1 bacterium | reverse complement strand
CTCGGGTGCTGCCTGGACCAAGTGCTTGAGAGCGTCCTCCTCGCAGCCCGCGCCGAGCACGTCGCGCCAATCGGACGCGGCCCGCGCAAGGAACACCACGCGCAGCTTCACGCCCGTTCGCTTGCTTGCGCTGTGACACACCTTGAGCAGCTTGGTCACCAGGGCGACACGAGTCTCGGTGTAGTCCACCGCGATCAGTGTCGGAACGGTCGCTTTCTCGATAGCGCCGAGGTCGTCGCCCTTGTCCGCATCCAGGAACCCCGCGACCCACCCGCGCTCGTCGAGCCGCAGGCCCAATTCGATGAGCAGCCTCGTCTTACCGGTGCCGCCGGGCCCGGTGATGATCCGCAGCTTGAGCGGGTCATCGTCGTCGCACCAGTCGGTGAGCGTCTCCAACTCCGTCTTTCGGCCCGCATCGTAGAACGGCACCACGCAGTGATGCGCCTTGAGAAGCGTAGCCGGAGAGGGTTTGGCCGGTAGGTCCTCGACCCCGCGTCTGAGCAGGTCGCCGAGCTGCGAGATGGCCGTAAGCCGTCGACCGGAGGGCGTGGCCAGCCAGTTCTCGATGTCCGCGTTGAACCCGCCGAGCAGCTTCTGGAAGTCGCCCGCGCTGACGGTGCGTCTTTTGATCTCCTTGTCGGCTGAGCGCTTGAGCACGTCCTCCACGACGCGCCCCGCCATCAGATCGGACAGGCCCGCAAGCGTCGGCTTAGCCTCGCCCAGTTGGACTTCGAGTTGACCGCGAATGTCCGCCCCGATCGGCTGCCGGAACTTCCACTCCACAGCCGAGATGAACTTGCCCCAGCGATCACCATCGTCCATGAATGCAAGCTGGTCATCGCTGAGCCGGAAGGTCTTCTTGGCGCCCGCCCCTTTGAGTGCGAGCTGCTTCACGGCCGCCACAACCGCTTCGGTCTCAGCGCCGGCCTGCCACACCTTCAGCACGTCGACCGGGAGGGCGTTGTCCGTCTTCTGTCTCTTTTGCTCGGCGGTCGTCACGAAGTGGAAGCGGCGGCTCTTGCCGTCTGACTCGATGTACAGGTGTAGAAAGCCGAGGATGGACTTCGAGACAGCCTCATCCCTGAAGTTCAGGGCGTGCGTATAGTCCTTGACCTGCCACAGTTCCTCGCCGCCGAGCAGGTAGCGATCGATGTCCTCGTGCCCCTCGAAGCAGAGGTGCTCGCCGTCCTCGAGGTTGGCCCAGCAGAGGGCGGACACATAGACCTGGTAGAGGTATCCCCGGAGGCTGGCATGGGCGCTCCGCTGCGATGGGGGGGCAGGGGCCATTGTAGGGCATTATACGGCCAACGGTGAAGGGAGTACACGTTCGGCGTGGCATCCACAGCTACGCTCATGCCAAGCCCGCTGACTGCGATCGGTGGGTTCCCTCGGCGGGGGACCGCCTGCACGAGCGGCCGCGGTATCAGCTTCCCCCCTTGCCAAGGGGGGATAGAGG
>PIVZ01000321.1 GCA_003354045.1 bacterium | reverse complement strand
CGAGATTCGCCAGATCGATATGCCGGCACCGGTCAGGGACAAAGCGCAGATCCTGGAGCTGGTAGAGGATAACATCACCCGGCGGACCCGGGTGTGCAGCTTTAGTCACGTCGAGACGATCACCGGGTTGCAGATGCCGCTGGCCGACATCGCCACGATCACGCGGGCGAAGGGGATTCTGCTGGCCTGTGACGGAGCCCAGGCACCCGGGATGCTCGATGTGGATGTCAAGGGGTTGGGCGTGGATACCTATGCTTCCAGCAGTCACAAGTGGATGCTGGCGCCCAAGGGGAGTGGTCTGTTCTACATCCGCAAGGAGGTGCAGGAGCGGGTGCAGCCGGTGCTGCTTTATTCGGGGTACAACGTGTACAGCGCTTCGTCGGGGACGCGCAACACGCCGCAGATTCTGGGACACGGGGTGACCATGGACTTCCACAATGCGATCGGCCGCGGCCGGGTGGAGGCGCGCTGCCGGCAGCTGAGCCGGTTGATGCGCCAGCGTTTGCGCGAGATACCGGCGCTGCGTCTGCTGACCCCAGAGCAGCCCGAGCTGTCGTCGGGCATCGTCTCCTTTGGCATCGACGAGATGAAGGGCAAAAACGGCGAGATTGCCAATCGGCTGTTCCAGGAGCACGACATCGTCGTGTCGGCCCGCCGATATGCATACGACCCGGAGCGCATTCACGTCAACCAAGGCGATACGATTCGGTTACGCCTGTACTCGAAGGACGTGATTCACGGATTCTACCTCGAGGGGCACGATATCGACGCTACGATCCACCCTCACGAGCGAACCTTCGAGGTCGCTCACCCGAGCTCCGGCAAGCCTACGGAAACGGTCGAGGAGATCACCTTTACGGTCGGACGGCGGGGCAAGTTCCGCTATCGCTGCTCCCACACGTGCGGAAGCATGCACCCTTTCATGACCGGCGAGATGGTCGTGCACCCCAACACGCCGCTGCACGCCGGTCTCGGGCTGATGCTCGGGCTGTTCTCCGGGATGTTGTTCGCCTTGAGAAACTCACTTACGGGCTCGGCAGAAGGCGACACGGGCGAAGCTCGTGTCGATGTGGGAGGCGATGACAGCGCATGAGCGAGAAGAGCACACCCACGCACACCGGACGGGTGCCGTTGACCCTCGAAGGGCCCCGCTTGGACGTGCTCGACAAAGTCCCCAGCCTGCGAAAGGTTCTCGCGGCGCGAAGCTTTCAGTACGCGGCCATGATTCCCAATCTGTTCGTCTTCATGGTGCTGCTGCCCGCCGGTCTGTGGGGCAGCCCGGTCGGCAACCGGAACATTTCTATCGTGATGGTCTGGATCTTTTGGTGGTTCATCCTCATTGCGATCCTCGTGCCGTTCTTTTCTCGAATTTGGTGTCTGATGTGCCCGTTCCCGATGTTCGGCGATTGGCTGCAGCGTTTCCGTCTGATTGGCGTGAGGAACGAGGAGAAGAAGCCCGGAAAAATCGCGAATCTCTACTCGGGCCTCAATAAACGGTGGCCGAAGAGGCTCACCAACATATGGCTTCAGAACATCGGTTTTCTCGGTCTGTGCACGTTCAGCGCGCTGCTCGTCACGCGCCCGGCGTTCAGTGCGTGGGTGTTCATAATTCTCGTGTTCCTGGCGACTGTACTGGCTGCCGTCTACAAGGCACGCGCGTTCTGTAACTACGTGTGTCCGGTCAGCGGGTTCCTCAGCCTCTACTCGATGGCCTCGATGATGGAGATACGGGCAAGAGACGAGGTCGTCTGCAAGGAGTGCAAGACGAAAGGCTGTAGGGTCGGCTCCGAGGACGGCTGGGGCTGCCCGTGGTTCATCTACATGGGGAAGCTCGAACGCAACAACTACTGCGGAATGTGCGCCGAGTGTTTCAAGGGCTGCCCGAACGAAAACATCTCCGTGTTCCTCCGCCCGTTCGCTTCCGACATCGGGATCAAGGGCTACGACGAAGCCTACAAAGGCTTCATCATGATCACGCTGGCGATGGCGTACTCCGTGATCCTCCTCGGGCCCTATGGAACGATCAAGGACTGGGCGAACATCTCCGAGGTCGGCAACTTCGGCGGCTTCGCGATCTACGCGGCGATTCTGTGGGGCGCGGCCCTGGTCGTCATACCCGGCGTGTTCGCGGCCTGCGCGTGGCTCGCGCGTAAGGCCGCCGGCGCGGAAGCCACCGCGGAGTTCAAGCCCGTCTTCTTGGGCTATTCCTACACGCTCGTCCCCATGGGGCTGATGGCGTGGATCGCCTTCAGCTTCCCACTTTTGCTCATCAACGGTTCCTACATCGTCTCTGTGGTGTCCGATCCTTTCGGATGGGGCTGGGACTTGTTCGGAACCGCGCATATTCCTTGGCAGCCGCTGATTCCAGAATACCTCGTGTACATTCAAATTCCCCTGCTGGCGGGCGGACTGTACTTTGCTTTGAAGCGCGGCCACCAGATTGGACAGGCGTTGTTCGGTGACGGGCCTGCTGCATGGCGTGCGCTCATTCCCATTGGAACCTTCTGCTCGGTGGCAACGTGCGGCTTCTTGCTGTTCTTCGCCGGGTGACTCGAGATGCGAACCCGACTTCAAGAATTCGCTGCCGCTTTCGTCGTCCTGCTCTGTCTCGTGGCCCTACCGGCCTGGATGTTCAGCTACCCGATCGATCGGCCGCTGGAGGACGGGCGACGCGTCGTCGCGCTGACAGGGGTCAAACGCGCCGGCGTGTGGACCGACCAGGCGGTGAACGCCAGCAATCACGGCTTCGCTGACTTCCGGCCTGCCGTCGTACGCGTGGACGTTGGCGAGGATATCGTCATCAGGTTGACCAGCGCAGATGTCACGCATGGCTTCTACGTGCCCGAGCTCGGTGTGGGTCCGGTAGAGGTCGAACCGGGCCACGTGACCGAGGTCGCTCTGCACGGGCGTGAGGAAGGCGTGTTCGAATACTACTGCACGCAAGTATGCGGCGAATGCCACTACTTCATGCGCGGTAAGGTCATTGTCGGCAACCCTCCTAACGCGGATGAGCCCCTGCCGGGCTTACAGAATTGCCCGGGGCATGGAGAGAGCGAGCACGCGTCGGCGGTTGAGACTCTCGCCGAGCGTGGCGAGCAGATCTTTGCCATACAAGGCTGCAGCAACTGCCATGGTATCGAAGGCGTGGGAGGAATAGAGAACTTCAATGCGATTTTCGCGAAGGTGCCCGCCCTCAACGGCCTGGGCAAGCGCATGATGCTCCGCGAGAGAGCGGACCAGGAAGCCATTCTCGAGCTCTTGGAGAGCGGCGCGGATCTCGAGGCGGTCGAGGACCCACCGTTTTCCCGTTACTCGAGTTTTCTCGCCCAGTACGAGGGCTTTCGGAATCGGATCCACAACGGGAACACGGCGGTTGCGCTGGACAAGACGAAGCCGGCACCACCGCTTTCCATGCCCCGGTGGGGAGACGTCCTCGACGAGGGCGAGATCACCGCGATATTGGCCTACCTGATTACGCTACAGAAGTGGGAGAAGTAGGCGGCCGTGCCGGGCCGGAGCGGAAGAAAACATCGAGCGGCTCGTAGGAACGTACGGCACGGATCTCGGCTGGACATGCAGTGACAACAAAACGGTTGGTGAGGTCCATATGAACATCACACTGAAAACCATTTATTGTGACGAATGCAAGAGTGAGATTCCTTGCGAGGAACATGAAAACGGTACGATTGTTGTTCATTGCCCTCGCTGTACCGGCGAATGTATGGCGTGCGATTGTCATCTGGTCAAGGAATGCTTCTCGGATGCGCCTAGCGTAAGAGTTTTGCACCCCAAAGGCGGTGGTGACGAGACGGATAAGCAGCGGTGACGAGCTTTACTGGACTGACCAGGACGTGAGCGCGCTCGTGACCTGAATCGCCGCAGTCGTGCATTCGGAGCGCCGGCATGCCGAGCTACTCCTCAACTCAAACTGGAAGTGCGGCACTGCCCGCGCCGAGCGCGGCCGGCACCGAGGCTCTACTCAATGGTGTTATACGTCGACAGAAGCGCGAGAGGAGGCGAGTGATCTACTCGTGGGGAATCCTACCCTGACAGTTCCTGACCTGGACTACTGGAAATCGCAGATCAAGTGCCAAGCCGCGTGCCCCGTCCACACCGATGCGCGCGGGTACGTACGCGCGATAGCCGAAGGTGACTACGAGCGGGCCTACCTGATTGCCCGCGGTCCCAATCCGCTGGCCTCGATCTGCGGCCGCGTGTGCGGCGCCCCCTGCGAGGAAGCCTGCCGGCGGGGCGATCTCGACAAGCCGATCTCGATCCGTGCCTTGAAGCGCTTCATCTGCGAGCGCTTCGGACCCGAGGGACGCGCCGATGGCGGCAACAGCCTCATCGATTTCCTGAAGGACTCGGCCGCTAGAGGCCGCGATCGCGAGTGCCAGGGCGCCGAGGAGCTCTTGCCGCTGATGCAGGCCGCCATGAAAGGCGTCGTACCGACGGTCACCGGCAAGTCTGTTGGCATAATCGGCAGCGGGCCGGCCGGTCTGGCGGCGGCTCACGATCTCGCCCTGCTCGGCTTCGAGGTGACGATCTACGAGATGGAGCCGGTGCTGGCCGGGATGCTGGCCGTGGGGATACCCGAGTACCGTCTTCCGCGTGACCTGATCCGCGCCGAGGTCGAGGTAATCACCGGCCTGGGCGTGAAGGCGGTCACGGGCTGTGAGATCGGCAAGGACATCGAGTTTGCCGAGCTGCGCGGCCGTCACGACACCGTAATCGTGGGCGTAGGGGCCAAGCGCTCACGAACCCTGCCGATTCCGGGAGCAGAGGCCGATGGTGTGCTCGGTGGCGTCGAGTTCCTGCGTGACGTTGCTCTTGGCGACGCGGCGCCGGTGGGCAACCGCATAGTGGTCATCGGCGGCGGCAACGTGGCCTACGACATCGGCCGCACCGTGCTCAGACAGACCTCGGTGGATACCGCACGAGCGGCGCTTCGTCAGCGAGAGGGCGCGGTCGTGACAATGTGCTCGCTCGAGTCGCTCGAGGAGTTGCCGGCCGACGATCTCGAGATCATCGAAGGGGACGAGGAAGGCATCACCCGCCGCCATGGCGTCGGGCCGGTGGAGATCCTGACCGACGAGAGCAACCGGGTGACGGGCGTGGTCTTTCGCAAGTGCGTCAGCGTCTTTGACGACCAACATCGCTTCGCGCCCGTCTTCGACGACAACGTGCGCGAGACAATCGAGTGCGACAACGTGTTGCTCGCCGTCGGCCAGGCAGTGGATCTTTCCTTCCTGGACGGTGAGCGCGACGGGGTCGAAGTGGACGAGCGGGGCTACATCGTCTGCAACGCCGACTCGGGCCGCACCAGCGCCGGGGACGTATTCGTTGCGGGCGATCTGGCCTACGGGCCGAAGCTTCTCATCCATGCGGTGGCATCGGGCAAGAAGGTGGCACGCGCGGTCTATGAGTCTCTCACCGGCCGGGCGATCAGCAGCCGTGACGTCGAGTTGCACCTGCCGATTGCGGATTACCAGCGCGAGCAGAGCTACGAGCATCGGCAGCGCCAGGCGATACCGACCACGCCGGTGGCCGAACGTCTGAAGTCACAGGACGCACCGGTCGAGCTCGGCTACTCGGAGCAGGCGGCCTGTCTCGAGGCCGGGCGCTGTCTCGACTGCGGCGTGAACACGATCTTCGACGGCGAGAAGTGCATTCTGTGTGGAGGCTGCGTGGACGTGTGTCCGTCGCTATGCCTGAGGATAGTCTCGGTGGACCGACTCGCGGCCGGCGGCGAGCTACCCGAGCCCATAACCGGCCGCCTGGCCGACACCGCACCCGAGGACGCCTCGGCCATCATCAAAGACGAGACCATCTGCATTCGTTGCGCCTTGTGCGCGGAGCGCTGCCCGACCGGCGCCATAACCATGGAAAG
>PIVZ01000320.1 GCA_003354045.1 bacterium | reverse complement strand
GTCCGGCGTTAACCTTTATCCATACCGGTAGCTCGGTGGCGGCGTGCAGACGCGCGCACACGGGCACGATCGTGTCGATGCCGCTCCCGCAGTTGGCACCCACTGCATCCGCGCCCGCGGCGGCAAGTTCGGTGGCCGCTTCCTCGGGCGTGGTCTTCATCATCGTGTGATCCTTGTCCTTGCCCGAGTCGAAGCACATGCAGGCCACAACCGGCAGACCAGTCTCTCTGGCGGCCTCGACGGCCAGGCGTGCCTCGACGGGGTCGCTCATTGTCTCGATGACGATGGCGTCCGCGCCACCGTCTGCAACGGCGGCGGTCTGGATGCGAAATGCCTCTGAGAGCTCCGCTTCGGTTACCTGGCCGATCATCAGCAGTTTGCCGCTCGGCCCGATCGACGCGAACACCGATGCGTGGTCTCCGGCCGCGCGCTTGGAGATGCGCGCGCCTTCGCGGTTGAGATCCTCGACCTTGTCGGCCAGACCGTGGCGCTCGAGCGCGAAGCGGTTGCCTTGAAACGTATTGGTGAGGATCACCCGGCTGCCGGCCTCGACGTAGGCGCGCGCGACCTCCTCGACCGAGTCCGGACGCTCGAGGTTCCAAGCCTCAGCCGGCTGTCCACCGGCTAGCCCGCGCGTGTAGAGTTCGGTGCCCCAGGCGCCGTCGGTCAGGACCGGCTTCTCGCCGAGCAGCTTTTCAAAGATTGGGTGCATCTCGATATTTCCTGACTTACCTATCAGTCCGCCGGCAGGCTTTCCGCTTCTCCGCGCCGGAGTCCACGGACTATACCGTTGAGTTGCGGACGACGCACGTGTCGAGAGCGACCTGACGCCGGAATCCTGCGTCCTACGCCGGTCGTGCGTTTCGGTGTCCTTGGGCGCCATGACCGGCGCAGCAGTTGCCTTCATCCCCCCGTTCGCCAACTTCTCGACCGGCAAGAGAAAGGCCTTGCCATTCGATGGGGTATTGCGATTGCTGCCGCTCTTGAGGTAATTAACGTTGGAAGTCTGCAACGCTAATCGCGTATCCAGCATGCTACGGCGCCGGTCCTGGTCCACGGGCCGGACAGGAGGAGCATAATGGTCGATAGACGCCTGGCGCTCGCTACGCTTGTCGCCGTCACGACGGCGGGGCTCTTTCCGGTCCCGCAGACGGCGCGGGCCTCTTGCAACGTCATTCCGAGCATCGAGCGCAACTTCCGCGCGGCGCTGGGCACGGTCAACCGTCCGTTTGCCGGCCCCGGCGAGTTCGTCAAGCTTCACATCCGTCAGGCGCTGTGCGACGGAGCATCGGCTGGATTCTCGGCGACGGCGACTGATCACGTGGTCACCGTGCTCTTCACGCCACCGAATGGCGGTAACGTCAACGCGGTGGTCCTCACCGACGACTGCGTGGCCATCGAGAGCGAGCGCGCGGTCTGCGAGGGCTCGCCCGACATCACCAGTGCAGTGTGCATCGAGGCCGGCGGGGTGGGCGACCCGGACGGGCTGGCCGTGATAGAGCAAGCCGGCGAGCGCCGCTTGCTCTTCCGTTTTCCCGACACCGACGCCTTGGTCGCCGGCGCCAGCGACGCCATTACACTGGCGGGGCCGGCCACGATCGCCGTCACCGGCACGGCTGATCCGCTGCCTTGCGCCCTGGCGACCACTCGCTGCGCCGACTCGGCTGCAAGCCTGATCGCCTGCATCGACGAGTTCTACGCTCACAACGGCACCTGCCTTGCGACCGCGGCGACCGTCGATCCCACCTTCGGCCATTTCACCGCGTTACCGCCAGCGAACGACTACGCCGGGCTGTGCAGCGACCCGATGCCACCCTGTACGCGCGCACAGGCCGAGGCGCGCTTTACCACCGACGCACAGGGCAACATGTATCTGCCGGTAGACTGGCGCGGGATACTGGTAAGCCAGGGCACCCTGCCGGTGCCGCGGCTGCTGCGCGGGGGCGTGGCCGCCGCGTCGTTCCCGCCGTTTTGTTTCGGCGGCGGCAACGAAGGTGCCAGCTGCACCGACGACCTCGACTGCCCCGGCGGCAGCTGTTTCTCTGAGCCGGTACAGTTACCGAGCGGATCGTTCGTCGAATCCTATTCACCCGAGGGTGCCAAGCTGCCGCCGATCTTCGAGCCGCAGGCCGACCCGACGGCGACCGGCGAGCTGACCCTGTTCGGCTCGGCCGATGCTCCGCACACCGTGCTGCGACTGGCGCGACGGCCCACCATCCCGGCTCAGTGTGCGGGCGGTGTGAACGACGCGTTGCCTTGCGAAGGGGCGCCGGACTGCCCGGGTGGCGCCTGTGGGCCGGCGACCTGCCACACCAACGGCCTCATCGATCTCGGCGTCCCCTGCACTGACGACGACGATTGTGTAACCGGCGAGTGCGGGCCGAGCCTCTTCGACTTCAGCACCGAGTACGCCTCGGGTGTCGGCCCGGTGGTGGTTCCGCGCGTCGGCGCGGGCGTGTGCGAGGCCGGTGCCAACGAGGGGCTCGGTTGTGCGGCTAACGGCGACTGTGCGGGCGACGTCTGTGTGCTCTACCGCTTCGAAGCGCAGCTACCGGTCGAGTTTAGCGGGTTGGTGAGTTCGGAGGATACCTTTGCGTTCGTCGTTGACGAAGAGCTGGTCTCGCTCGACCTCAACCTCGACGGCGATCAGTTCGATTCGATCGCGACCCTCAGGGATCGCGAAACGGGCCTGGTGCAGAACATCGGCAACGGCGGCACCATCGGCCGTGCTGCCACCGAGATCTTCGACGGCCGGTTTCGATTCCCCGCGGTCGCCGCCGAAGACGATGTCATGGCCTTCCTGGTAGCCGAGTCCAAGGAAGGGACCGACGACATCAATCCGAACAACCGGCGCATGGACACCCTCTTGCGCGTGTTCGAGCTCGGCAACCCGAGCGAGCTCACCGGCGAGAACCTGGCAGTAGACGCCGAGCCCATCGTTGACGGCGGGAGTCTCGCGATCTCGGACGGCCTGGTGTTCTTTCGCACCTCGGAGGCGTTCAACACGGTCCACGGTGCGGAGCGCGTCAGCGTCGATGGGGCCGGGGCGCCGGCATCGGCGGCCTCGGGACGCACCACCAACTATAACGGCGATTACAGCGTTGGACCCACTCTGACATCGTTCTCCGCGGACCACCGGTGGGTGGCCACCGCCGCCGGCTACATACTGTACGGCCCCACCGAGATAGTCATCTACGACACGAGCACGGGCGTGGGAACGCGTATCACGTCATTCCAGAACGGCCGAAGCGGTTGGCCCGTGCTCTCCGGCAACGGGCGCTACGTGGCCTTCTTCAGTCGCGCGACGAACCTGATCGTCGGCGACACCAACAACGTGCACGACGTGTTCGTGCACGACCGTGACTCCGACGGCAACGGCGTCTTCGATGAACCGGGAGACACCCTCCTGGAGCGCGTCAGCGAGGGAACAGGCGGCATCCAGGGCAACGATTACTCGGGGCGAGGCGGCGACTACCACCCCCGCTTCGGAATCGATATCAGCTATGACGGCCGCTACGTCGTATTCGGCAGCCGTGCGAGCAACTGGGGCTTCGCCGACGTCAACGGTTGGTGGGAGCCCGACATTTATCTCAAGGACCGCCAGACGGGAGTGCTGACCCTGGTGTCGCACGCGGCCCCAGGCGTCACGGGCAACTGGGGAGGCTACTTCCCATCGATATCCGACGACGGCCGCTTCATCTCATGGTGGAGCGGCGCGGGCGACATCGTGCCCGGCGACAACAACGCGCAGGCGGACGTGTTCGTGTGGGACCGCACGACCGACACGATCGAGATCGTCAGCCGCTCGACGTCCGGAGCGCTGGGGAACGGAGCCTCGTACTGGGGGGTTCCCGACATCTCCGGGGACGGTCGCTTCGTCGTCTTCTCGTCGAAGGCCACGAACCTGGATCCGACCGACATCGATCACGGGGGCTTCCTACGCGAGGACGTGTTCGTGCACGACCGGCAGAGCGGGCGAACCGATCTGCTCAGCGTCACCTCCGACGGCGAGTACTGCCAGTACGATTGTCAGGCGGATGCGTTCGACCCCACCCTTTCGGAGAACGGCCGTTACGTGGCCTTCTGCTCACAGATCGCACTGGCCCGTCCGCAGTGGGCCGGACAGAACGGCGGCGCCCAGAATTACATCCATCTGCGAGACCGGCTCACCGGTCTGACGGGGGCGTTCAGCGGATTCCACGCCGACGGCACCTACGAGACCATTAGCGCCCAGTGTGCCCCGCGACTGACTCCCGACGGCCTCTACGCCTCCTACTCGAGTTACCAGGACCTCGACCTGCCGGCGTTTGTCGGGCAGAACTCGCTCCTGCACGGTCCATTGCGCACCGATTTGACCGCCGACTACTCGGGCGACGGCGACATCTACGACACCGTGCTGGAGGTCTTCGACGCGCGTGCCGTGACTCCCGCGCGGGTCACGCTGGGACCGGCACGAGAGGTGGCACTCGCCTCAGGAAACGCCGCATACCTGGCGCCCGAGGACGAGATCGGAGCGGACCTCAACGGCGACGCGGATAGCGCCGACGAAGTCGTCCACCTCTACCTCAACCGCCAGGTGGGCGCACCGACGAACCTCGGGTTGTCGGCTCGGGCGGTGGCCGTCGCCGACGGCTGGATAACCGCACTGGTCGCCGAAGCCGATGAGAACGGACCCGGTGGTGTGAATCCGGCCGGTACCGACCTCAACGGTGACCTCGACACCGACGACCTGGTCACCCACCTCTACGACCTCTCTGCCCATCCGACCACGTGGATCAACCTGGGCGAGGTCGCCGATACCATCGACGTTGCCGCCGACACCGTGGCCTTCATTGCACCGGAGAGCGGCATCGGTAGCGACACCACCGACGACGGCGATATCGCCGACCGCGTCTTCGGGCTCTACGACGCCGCCGGCGCGGCAGTGCTGCCCATCGTCGATGGCGGTGGCCGCCGCTATCCCACTGTAGACTTCGTGCTCGGTCCCCAGGCCGCGGCCTTTCGAGCCCGAGAGGGTGGATACTGTGATGCACCGGTCGATTCGACCAACTGCACCTCCGGGTTGTTGCCCGGTAGCTGCACGATCGGCGACTGCGACCTGAACGCCGACGGTGACTGCTGCGACGACGTGTTGCTTGGCTACGACATAGAGCTCTCCAACCTCGTCAGCTCGATGATGGCCATCGTGCCGTGCGCATTCGAGGCCTGCGACCCGCGGCTGCCGTACCGGCTAAGCGGCCTGGTCGTACGCTTCCTCACCGCGGAGTGCGAGCAGGGCGGCGGAGAGACCAGCGGCTGTGCGGCTGGCGGCACGGACCTGTCGGGCAACGGCGACGCCGGCGAGATAGTCGTCCAAGAGCTCAACCTGCGAACCGGCGAAGTCGTCTTCATTGCCGTAGTCGATCCCGACACGCTCGACGACGTCGATCCTTTGGGTGATCCACTGGAGGACGGCGGCGGTGTGATCATCTCGAGCGGTGTCTGCATCGAGGACACGGCTGTGGGATGCGGAGCCTGTCCAGCCGGTCAGTTCTGCGACGGCGGTACCTGCAAGATCGACCACGGGGTGTGTACGAGCGATGCCGAGTGCCCGCCGGCGGCGACCTGCGTAGATGCCCCGACCGTGCTCACGATAAACGACGACGACGACGACGGCATCGGCGACTTGCTCGATAACTGCCCCGACGTCCTCAACCCCGACCAGAGCGACCTCGACGGCGACGGCGCCGGTGATGCCTGCGATCTGCAAACCTGCGGCAACGGAGTCCTCGAGCTCGACGAGACCTGCGACGACGGCAATCTCATCGATGGCGACGGCTGTTCGTCGGCCTGCGCCGTCGAGCCCGGCAGCTGTACACCGAGGCCAAAAACTGGAGCGGCGCCATATCGGATGCGG